>QHYL01000432.1 GCA_003224105.1 Acidobacteriota bacterium
CGAACGCCTGGTATGAAAATGGATTTACAAATCCTGGCGCCTGTCATCCCGAGCCCGGTCCCCTGGTTTTGGCGAACGGCGGCGAGGTATCTGCTTTTCGCTCCGCGCCTCTTCACCCTCTGCTTCATTGCCATCGGCTTGACCACTATCTATTCGTTGAATGCCCAGCCGCAGGAGCCGGTGCCGCTCGCTCACGGCAATGTACCCGGCGAGCCCCATCATCATCTGAAAATCGAAAATGAATATGTCCGCGTGTACTACGTCGAGGTCCCTCCGCACGAGGACACGCAGCTGCATCAGCACGACCACGACTACATTTACGTTTCGCTCGGCCCCTCCGAAGTCATCAACGCCATCCTCAACAAACCCGAAATCCATCTTCAACTCAAGGACGGCGAGACGCATTTCACTCGCGGCGGTTTCGCTCACGTCGCCCGCAATCTAGCCAACACTCCCTTCCGCAACATCACCATCGAATTGCTGAACCCCCAGGTCGAGGCGCGCAATGTATGCGGGCCCGTAATCTTAGACGTTGGCTTTGCCGTTTGCGAGCCTGCACCTGGATCATGGTGGGCCATGACGGAGTTCGAGACTAGAGGGTTGAAACTGGATCACGTCGTGCTATCCCCGAATGGGAAATACAACGAAAAAATCTCCAACCTTGGCTTTCTGGTTGTTGGGTTGGCAGGTTCTGATATCAAAATCAATGCCAAAGGCATTCCGCCAAAAACGCTTCACGAAGGCGGGATAGAGTGGTTCGATGCTGGATCAAAGGAGCGTTTCTCAAACTCGGGAACCAAGGCCACTGAATTCTTGAAGTTCACCTTCAAGCGCACCCGTCAGTTGAAGAAATAATGAGGCTAAAGCCCAAAGACGTGGAGGACGCGGTTGGCGGCGATGCATTAGTGGCCTCGATGGTAAAAGACACAGGGTTGGTGCCAATCGCGCCGCCGGTTTGGAGATCCTTCAACGGTTTCCCGGCGCGCGCATTGAGCGCGTAGCCGAGGGACTCGCCAGCAAAGTTGGTAGCGTGGAGACAAGATGTTCACTCGAATTATCTCAGTCGCGTTGGGTCTTTCGATTTGCGCCTTCCCGGCGCGGGCGCAGGAACGCCCTGTGGCCGAGCGGATTGATTCCTATCTTCAACCGTACGTGCAGAGCGGGAACTTCAGCGGCGCGGTTATCGCGAAAGTGAATGGGAAAACTGTTTTTGAAAAAGCGTACGGCTTCGCGGACCGCGAGCGCAAAGTTCCGAATACGGTGAAAACGAGGTTCCACGTCGCGTCCGTTTCGATGCAATTCACCGCGGCGGCGGTTTTGCGGCTAGTCGACGAAGGCAAGCTGAGCCTCGACACGCGCGTTGGCGAATTCATTCCCGGAAGCAAAGGCGCGGAAAAAATCACCGTGCGCGACCTGCTCACCGAGCGTTCCGGCCTGCCGGACATCAACAACCTGCCCGACTACAACGACATACTTCAGCAGCATCAGACGCCCGCGACGCTGATTGCCAAAATCGAAGGCCCGCCGCTTCTGTTCGAGCCGGGAACGAAATATCTGCACGAGGAACATTCCGCTTACAACCTTCTCGCGCTTATCGTGGAAAAGAAGACCGGCCTGCCTTTCGCGGCCGCCGTAGAGAAGCTGGTTTTCCGGCGCGCGGCCTTGCAGGCGTCCGGGATCGATGACGACTCCAACGCGACGGCTGCAAAGATGGCGCTCGGTTATCAGCCAGCGGGGATCTACGGAATAGACCGCGCGAGGGTGATTCACTGGTCAGGTAAGACGGGCAACGCTTCCGTGTTCACCACCGCAGGCGACGAAACAAAATGGCTGGAAGCGCTGTTTGGCGGCCGGTTGTTGAGTTCATCTTCGCGCGAAGCGATGCTCGACACTTCGCTGGAAGTGGGGTATGGCTGGTTCAAACGCGCAAATAAGAGGTTCGGTGAAACCGCTTATTCGATGAGCGGACGCGCTCCCGGATTCGCCTCCTTTGTTCTCTATCTGCCGCGCGAGAAAATGAGCGTGACGGTCTTCAGCAATATTTATTCGTCGGCCACATCGACCATCGGCCAGGACATTGCGGCCATTCTCCGCGGGCTACCGTATGAAACATTTAGTCCGAGCGATCCTCCTCCGAGCGCAGCGGAACTTAAGACCTGCACAGGCACGTTTCAATTCGGCGCGGACTTCTATCAGCCCAACGCACAACTGGAGGTCATGGCGGAGGGGCAGGAGCTGTCGCTCCGCTGGCCCGGCGGCAGCGTTTCGCCGTTGATTCCGGTAGCCCGGGATCAATTTGTGGACCGCTCGTACTGGGAGCAAGTCAAAATCGAGCGCGATGCCTCTGGCAAACCAGCGGGCCTCGTCTATGGAAACTTTCACGGGAGCGCGGCTCCCGGCAAACCGTAGGAAATACGCGCACCTTCGGTAAAGAATGAGCCTGGAACATTTTTGTCTTGACCGGCGTCTAAAGAAACGGGCAATATGGCGTTATGCGACATGTCGCTGGAGGACATATATGGATGTGAGCGAGCCGGTTCTGCTGATCCTTCTGAGCCTGGCGGAACAGCCGCGGCACGGCTACGCGATCCTGCAAGACACCGAGCAGATGAGCGAAGGGCGCGTGCGGCTCAGCACCGGAACGCTGTACGGGGCGCTGCGTCGCCTCCTTGAAGAGGACTGGATCGAGCGCTTCAAAGAACAGGACAGCTCGCGCGGCCGGCAAGCGTACCGGTTGACGGCGGCGGGGCGACGGAACCTGCAAATGGAAGTGGCGCGGCTGAAACATCTCACGCGCGTGGCTGCGCTGCGCGTGGCGCGGAAGGAGACGTAACTCATGCTCGCACTCTACCGCGCGCTCCTGCGCCTTTATCCCGCGGCGTACCGCTGCGAATATGGCGACGAGATGACCGACGTCCTCCGTGAAGTGCAATCGGAGAATCAAAAGAAAGGCGCGCTGGCGTTGCTTTTTTCCGGCATGCGTGAGACCGGCGGGCTGCTCTATGGCGCGGTCCGCGAGCATTTCATGGGCATCACGGGTTCCTACGACAATGGGATGTTTTCTTCAGGAAGGAGGCTTGCCATGCGATCTGAATTCCGGTTCCCGAAAGCTACGGTGGGGTTGATGATGGTCATCCTGGCCGCGGTGATGTTCACGATTGAGAAGGCTAGAGCGATATCGGTCTCAATACCCCACGCAAATCCGGCGGTGGGTCCGATTCACCCCACGCAAGCTATGATCGTGCAGGCGCTACTGGCAACTCTGCTCTGGGCCCTTACGGCCGGAGCGATCGGCTGGGGCATTCTTCATTTGTTGCACCGCTCGGGCGTTCACCAGCTTTCTGAAATGAATCCGTCGGCCACACCTAAGCATCGGTAGCCTCATGGTTATCCGCGCGCAGCAATTCCGGCGACTCCTGCTGGCGACACTCGTTTTTTTCTGCGCCGCCGGCTGCGTCCGCCGCGAGGGTCGCAACTCCGACTGCGAGTGGCCGCCGGAAAGGGCTGCCGGTCCAGCCACGGCACAGCACCTCAGTGAGGACGCGGAGTTCGCCGAAGATCTCGCAATCAGGTATTCGGATGTGCATCATGGCCTTCGCACGCCCTACTACGTCTCCGGTGAAGACTATGCCTCCAACAGAGACCGGTGTATCGCAAGGTTGTTTGGAGAGATCGCAAAGCAGCACAGTGTACCAATTGAAAGCGTATACGGCTCGCTCGGACAGAACCGCGCGTACATCGATCTGGCCATAAACCTCCCCTTTGCATTGCTCTACTGTCTCGTCACCGCAGTTGTTGCCCGCGCGATCTGGCGGCGCTACCCTCCTGCCGAAAGCGGCTGGCTTCCCGGCGCCACAATGATTCTGTTTCTTTCTCTAGCCTTCTCTGTCGCTTTCATCATGGTGGGAGACCTTTGGGCCAGAATCGCTGAAACCTACCGCGTCGGCAACGACCACATGAGTTATCGCGCTGACCGATTGCTCTGGGCCCGTCATCTAACTGCTCTGTTCTCGGCTGCATTCGCCACCTTCTTGCTGACGGCTGCCGAAGTCGCCCGGCGTATCCTGGGAAAGACTCAAGACTAGAAATGGCGTGGCGTCTATGAGGCCAACGTTCAAGAAAGTAGAGCGGCCAGGACGCGCCGGTCTAAACCTGTGAGGTGCGCATCGGTTGAGAGCCTTCGCCTCGCCTGCTTGCCGCAGGCAGGCTTAGAATGACACATTCATTGCGTTGCTCGATATAAGTTGCCATGCCAGTGTGAAACATAGGCTAAGACTTGTTCTTCCAGAGGCCGACGGTGTTGCCTTCGGGATCCTGCATCCAGGCAAACGTGCCGGTAGGGATGTCTATTGGACCGACGAGCGTCTTGGCTCCCAAGGCCTTTGCTTTTTCCAGATACGCGGCAACGTCATCCACGCTGACATAGAAAATCGTGTAGTGCTCGGGTTCATGGCCGAGCGCGGTGATGTGGCCGGCAATGCCGCCGGTCTCCCCGGCGATCATCGCGGCGGGGCCCATCGCTTCAATTTTCCAATCGAAGAGTTTTTTGTAGAACTCCTGCGTCTTAGCGCTGTCTCTGCAACCGATTTCAAAATGCACGACGGCGTGTGGCATGGGCTTTTCTCCTGTTTGGGCGGCTCCCGGCTTAGGGGAAACGGGATTCTTACCCTCCGGTTCAGCCCGCGTCAATGGCGGAAAAGCCAGTGTCGCGGCAGTGCCGGCAGTCACGTTGATGAAGGTTCGTCTCCGCATGATTCGCTCCTCTCGCGAGAAATAGTGAGGCGCACTGTAACACAAGCATCGAAAATCTGGACCAAGCAGAATTCTGCATGAGCAAGAGCTTGGAGCCTTGCCAAATATTAGAGTGATGCAAGCAGTCGAAATGCGGCAGCAAGGCTGCCGCGCTCCAAGAGGCTTCGTCGAAATACATTTTGAGGGACGCGGCAGTTAGTTGGCGGCGTAGCGGCGGAAGAAAGAATCTTTATTCCATTCCGGGCGCGCGGCGGCGTTGGCGGTTTCGAGCAGCAGGCGGCGCGTAAATTCCTCGTAACCAGCGGCGGTTTTCAGATCGACGGGCTGGTTCACATCGTCGGAAGGCGCATGGTAGCGGTTGGTGAGCCAGTCCTTAAAGACTTTTTGCTCGGGCGTGCCGAGTTCAAAGCCAACGTCCACTTTGACGGAAGGAACGCCTTTTTTTATGAAGCTGTACTGATCGCTGCGAATGAAGCGGTTGCGCAGCGGCTCGGGATCGGCGATGGGCTTCACGCCCATGGATTGCGCGATGGCCACCGCGCGTGGGCCAAGGTCCGATTCGTCGATGCCTTGAATCGTCAGGATTTTCAGCGGCACGATGGGGAGAAACATGTCCATGTTGATGTCGGCAACGATGGATTTGATCGGAACGGTGGGATGCGCGGCGAAATATTTTGAGCCGAGCAGGCCTTTTTCTTCGGCGGTAACAAGGAGAAAGAGGATCGAGCGCTTCGCTTCCTCGGGATGTGCCTTCAAGTTTGCGGCTACATCCAGAACTGCCGCGCTGCCGGAGCCGTCGTCCATGGCCCCGTTATAAATTTTGTCGCCGTTGATGGGCGCGCCGATGCCAACGTGATCGATGTGCGCGGAAAGGACCACGTATTCATTTTTCAGCGTGGGGTCGGAACCGGGAAGCTTGGCGACGAGGTTCGCAGTTTCGACAGGACTGGTTTCGATGGCCGCTTTGGCGCTGAGCGAAACCGATAGCGGAAAATGTGGCAGCGGCTTGCGGTCTTTGCCGAGCGCGGCGATTTCCGCGAAAGTGTGGCCGGAACCCGCGAAGAGTTTTTCGGCGGAGGCGGGATTGCAGGCGACACCAATTTGCTGACCGGGAGTTTCCAGGAATTCGGGATCGGCGAGGTCCATGGAAGGCTCGTTGTGGTTCGCGGAAATCCGCGACCAGGGAATGTCCATGGAAGCGGGATTGAAAATGGTGATGGTACCGATGACGCCGGCTGCATGAAGAGATTTCCAGCGTTCGCCTGCGGTCTGGTAGTGCGCGGAGAGAGCGGTGGGAACGTCCGCTGGAGAACCGGCGAGATAGACAGCGACTTTCCCGTTGAGGTCGAGGCCGGCGAGTTCATCGAGATTTTTCTCGGGGATTTTCAGGCCGTAGCCGACGAACACTAAGGGCGCTTCGAGATACACGGTGGAGCGCGTGGCGCGAGAACTGATGAAAGCATCGTCGGCGAAGGAAAGAGGTTCGGCTTTTCCCTTGGAGACGAGGGCGAGAGAGGATTTGGATTCGTCCACCTGGAATTGCGTGA
>QHYL01000433.1 GCA_003224105.1 Acidobacteriota bacterium
GAATGTGCTCTTCGGGGGCATCGCGCTCCCATTCGGCGGGAGCTTCTTCTTTTTTCTTCTCCTCACTTGTGAACGCGCGAATGACCTTGCACTGCGCGTCGAGAATTTCGAGCTTCGCGGACTCTTTCGGCTCAGTCTTCAGCCAATAGTACAAAGTCGCGCCATTTGGGGGATTTTCGCCGATGGGATAACGCCGCGGATTGAAATGGCCCATGCGTGTGCGCCAGGCCGTGCGCGGCGTGAAGAGATGCGCATCTTCCGCCGCAATCGAAGCGGCCGTTTGCCGCAGCGGGCTGATATCGTCGAGCACCCAGAACGAACGCCCGTGCGTGGCCGCAACGAGGTCGTCATCATGCACAATCATGTCGTGGATCGGCGTGTTCGGCAGGTTGAGCTGCAGCGGCTGCCAATTTGCGCCGTAATTGAAGGAGACCCAGATGCCCGTTTCCGTTCCGGCGTAGAGCAGCCCCTTGCGCTTGGGATCTTCGCGGACGGCGTGGACGTAGGAATTGTCCGGAAGGCCATCAATGATCTTTGTCCAGGTTTTGCCGAAGTCCGCCGTCTTAAAAATGTACGGCTTGAAATTGTCTAGCTTGTGCCCGTCCACGGCGGCGTACGCGGTTCCTGCGTCAAACGGTGAAGCCTCGATGAGACTGATCATCGACCATTCGGGAACCTCTTTGGGCGTGACGTTGGCCCAGTTCTTGCCGCCGTCGCGCGTCAATTGAATCCAGCCATCGTCCGTGCCCGCCCACAGCACGCTTTCCTGCTTGGGCGATTCCGCGAGCGTGAAAACCGTGTCGTAGTATTCGACGGTGTATTGATCCTTGGTGAGCGGCCCGCCCGAGTCCTGTTGCTTGGTCTTATCGTTGCGCGTGAGGTCCGGGCTGATAGTAGTCCAGGTGCGTCCCGCGTCGTTCGAACGAAACACATATTGCGAGCTGTGATAAATCACATCGGGGTCGTGCGAAGAAATCACAATCGGCATGGTCCAGGTGTAGCGGTACTTCTGCGTGGCAGCGGGGTAACCGTTGGGATCTTCGGGCCATTCCTGAATGCTTTGCGCTTGATTCGTGCGGCGGTCGAAACGCGTGAAAATGGGTCCTTCGTCGTCGGCATAAACGATATTCGAGTCGCGCGGATCGGGAACGATGTAGCCGCTTTCGCCGCCTCCAACAGCGTCCCAGTCGCCGCGATCAATGAAACCGCGATCGCTGCGCGTCTGGATGCCGACCGAAGAGTTGTCCTGCTGCGAGCCATAAACGCGATAGAGAAAATCGTTGTCGGCGGCCACGTGATAAAACTGCGCGGTGGGCTGATTGTTTTGCGTGGACCAATTCTTCCCGCCGTCGATGGAAATCGTCGCGCCGCCATCATTGCCGTTGATGAGCCGATTGGGATTCTCAGGATCAATCCAGAGCGCATGATGGTCGCCGTGCGGGGCGTTGAGGCGTTCAAAAGTTTTTCCAGCGTCAATCGAGCGATATAAACCGGTGTTGGCGATGTACACGCGATTGGAATCTTTCGTGTCCGCCCAAACGTGTGTGAAATACCAAGCGCGCTGCCGGAAGCGGTGATCGTCGTTGACGAGAGACCATTTCGCGCCGCCGTCGTCGCTGCGGTAGAGGCCGCCCTTCTTGGCTTCGATGAGGGCGTAAACGACGTTCGAATCCGCACCGGAGACGGAGACGCCGATGCGGCCCAACGGGCCTTCGGGGAGACCATCACCTTCCAGGCGCTTCCAGGTCGTGCCGTCGTCGCTCGAACGATAGAGGCCATCTTTCGCGCCGCCGCTGTTGAGCGTCCAGGGCGTGCGCCAGCCCTCCCACATCGCCGCAAAAAGAATGTGCGGATTCTGCGGATCGAAGACGACGTCGATGGCGCCGGTGCGGTCATCGAGATAGAGGACTTTTTCCCAGCTCTTGCCGCCGTCGCGCGTACGAAAAACACCTCGCTCCGTGTTGGGTCCGTAGGCGTGGCCGAGCGCGGCGACGAAGACAACGTCAGGATTTGTTGGATGGATGATGATCGCGCCGATGTGGCGCGTGTCTTTCAGGCCGACGTTGGTCCACGTTTTGCCCGCGTCGGTGGATTTGTAGACCCCATCGCCGAAAGAGATGTTGCCGCGGATGCAGGCTTCACCCGTGCCGACGTAAACGATATTGGGATCGGAATCGGCAACGTCAATGGCACCGATGGACGAGACGGCCTGCTTGTCGAAGAGCGAATCCCAACTCATGCCGCCGTCGGTGGTTTTCCAGACGCCCCCGCCGGTCGCACCGAAGTAATAGGTGTTCGGCTGGGTCGGCACGCCGGTTACGGCCAGCGCGCGGCCTCCGCGGAATGGCCCGATTAGCCGCCACTTCATCCCGCCGTAAGTTTTGGGATCAATTTGCTGGGCGTTTGCAGCGAGTGCCAGGAAAAAAACAAAGAGCAGAGAGGAAAGGCAAACATAAAGGGGCTGGCGAGGTGCTTTCACACTATCCTCCAAGGGAAGAAAGCTACAAAACGACTGCATCCTATCACTGATGGAGGAAGCGTGGTCAACCCGCGCATGCATCATCCTAGGTAATCATCGCTCGTAACGCGTCCCAACGGTTTACCCAAAAAGGGTAGAGCTTTGCCAAGTCTAGGAACGCGGGCGCGTAGGGGAAATCCCTGAATTGAAGTGCTAAGTGTATTTTCTTCAATCATTCAGGGACAACTCAGATGTCTCGGAATCCGTGGACTGCAAGTTGCTCTGCTGAGTCTCCGGGGTTGCTAGCGGTGTTCCCCGCGCACATAGCAAGCGAAAAGAAAGGACTGGGTACCGGTACGCCGAGAGACCTTCACGTGCTTTGCTACCAGCATCACAGGGAGATGCTTCCAAAACTGCAGGTCGAGACTGGGAAACCGCCCGTGTATGTTTGCCAGGAGGACGGCTGTCTTGTCTGCTACGAGGCTTCGGGCGGGTATTTCCTCGACACGGAGGACCCCAAAACTCTCAAGCTAGAAATTAGACCGAAAGTCCGTTGCTCCCATGATGGACGGCTCATGTATCTTGCCGAGGTTCGGCCCGAACAGAGAAGCTTCCGTCTTTGGAAATGCCCGGAATGTGACGCGAGCTATACGCATCAGCAGTCTGAGAAAAAGGCCGGCGCGTAACGCCAAGCGTCCCCTTCTCTTTGGCCGTCAGAAGAAGCCCGTCTCTCTAGTAGGCGCGGGCCCATGCCTCCACCCTTCCACGCAATTCTAAACCGACGGCAAACCTATTCTCGGAGATGCGCTGGCAGTAGATGATCTGCGCCTCGCAACCCACACCCTCCGTGGGGGAGACCAGCACGATGGCCAGCCCGGGCTTCAGCCGCTGCTTTATGAAGAGACGTGCGCCGTGCGCGCTCACGTTTTCGGTCGAAGTCCTTTCTTTTAGGACTGGACCGCCCGGGAGGCGAATTTCCACGTTGACTGTCCTCGCGATCCGCTTTTCGGATCGGCCATTAGACATGAATCCCCCACTGCCAGAGAGCTTGCGGCCCTTGGGCGGAATGCTTCACCGATAGTATTCGCCGCTTTCAGAAGCGCACCCCTCTGCTGGAGCGATTTGTCTTCGCCACATGGCCCCTGCAAACGAATCCTTCGAGCATTGGCCAGGGCTGGAGCACTTCCTCAGCGCATTAAGTACCCGTACATTCTCAAAGATAGGCGGGCAAGCGGATAGAGTCCGTAATTTTCTCGCGGGTGAATTCTGGAATACGCCTCGGCCACGAACCGCTTTTTGTAGTGTTTTCAGCGATTGGCTCGGTGGAAACCCTGCTTGGACAGCATAAACCGGAAGACAACTCATTCCGTTATAGCTTTGATAAGATGCTGGCGCGATGAGCGGGCAGAAAACCTACGACGTGGCGGTGATTGGGGCCGGCGTGTTTGGAGCGTGGACGGCGTGGCACCTGGCAAAGCGCGGGAAGCGTGTCGTGCTGATTGAGGCATATGGGCCGGGGCATTCGCGGGCGAGCAGCGGCGGCGAGACGCGGATTATTCGCATGGGCTACGGCGCGGATGAGCTGTACACACGGTGGTCGCAGCGGTCGCTTGTGCAATGGAAGGAATTCTTCGCGGCAACGAAGCAGTCGTTGTTTCTCGAAACTGGTGTGCTGTGGATGGCGGGAAAGAATGATGCGCGGCTGCGGGACACGGCCGCGACGCTGAAACGATGCGGCGTGGTGTTTGAAGAATACGACCGCGCGGAGCTAGAAAGGCGTTATACACAGATCGCCTTGGAGGAAATCCAGAAAGGGATCATCGAGCCACACAGCGGCGTGCTGATGGCGCGGCGGGCGGTAGCAGCCACGGTGGAAGATGCGATTCGGCGCGGCGTGGAGTATTACTCCGGGCAGGCTGCAGGTGCGCGAGAAGCGGGTGATGTGAAGCACGTCACCACGAAGCAGGGCGACCGCATCGCCGCAGGGCAGTTTGTTTTCGCCTGTGGAGCATGGCTGAGCAAGATTTTCCCGGACGCGCTCGGGGCACGGATTTTCCCTTCGCGGCAGGAGGTTTTCTTTATCGGCATACCGGCTGGCGAGATGCGATTTGCCCCGCCGGCGCTGCCGACGTGGTTGTTCCAGGAGGATTTGGTCTACGGGATGCCGGACATCGAAAGCCGGGGACTGAAGATTGCTTTCGACAAGCACGGCGAGCGCGTGGACCCCGACACGCAATCGAGAATCGTTTCGCCAGAGATGACCAAGGCGGTGCGGGAATACGTGGCGCGGCGATTCCCTGCCCTGCGCGACGCGCCGATCGTGGAGACGCGCGTGTGCCAGTACGAGAACACTTCGAGCGGAGATTTTCTGCTCGACCGGCACCCGGAAATGGAGAACGTATGGTTCGCTGGCGGCGGTTCAGGTCACGGGTTCAAGCACGGTCCGGCTGTGGGCGAGTATCTGGCCGGACAGCTCCTCGACGCAGCCAGGGCTGAGCCACGATTTTCGCTGGCGACCAAAGAAACGGTAGAGAAACGAGCCGTTTACTGATTGCTCGGACAGACTGATTCTCAGAGTCTGGGCGCGCGACGGCGGGGATTCAGCAGCGCGGGAGTGCGCCGGGCCCGCTTGGCTTTCTCGGCGTAGAGCTGCTGGTCCGCCTCGGAAAGCAATTTTTCGATACGCTCGCCATCGCCACGGTACACAGCCATGCCGATGCTGGCGGAAAGGCGAGGCGGCTCATCGTCATTGGCCATGACCTGGCGGATGCGGTCGATGACGCGGCGCGCTTCGTCTTCCTGCGATTCCGGAAGGACCAGGGCAAATTCGTCTCCGCCATAGCGGGCGGCAGTATCAATGGCGCGGCAATGAATGCGGAGGATATCTGCAACGCGGCAGATAGCGCGGCTGCCGACCAGATGGCCGTAGCTATCGTTGATCAATTTCAGGCCATCGAGATCGAGAAGCAGCACGGCAAAGGGGCGGCCCGAACGGTCGGTGCGCTCGGTTTCATTTTCGAGAACGTCAAGCAGGCGGCGGTAGTTCGCAAGCCCGGTGAGCGGGTCGCTGACCGCCATGTGGCGGACGCGCTCGAAGAGGCGCGCGTTATCAAGCAGCGCGCCACCAAGCGCTACGGTGTAGCCCAGAACCATAAGCCCCTGGGCGAACACAAAAGGCGCATCCATAATGCGCGCGGACTGGGCGGCGGCAAACTGGGCCGCGACGTTCAGCCAGACCGCGGCATACATCGTGCGGTCAAAGGAGGAATCCTCCACGGTCAAGCGGCGGCGGTACCAGAACAGGCTCACGAGGAAAAGGCCGCCGGGAAGAAGCTGCTGCGGACTTGGAAAGAAAGCGCTGGGATGCGGGGAGACCTCCTGGGGCAGGTGACGAAGGGCCGCGGCGAGTCCATAAGTAACCGCAACGGCAGCTACCAAGGCGCCGGCAATTTCCCGCTTGGGATGACGCGAACGGGGCATGAAGTGCTCAACCAGGAGCGCGGCAACCACCAAAACCGCAAGGATCAGGCGGCCAATCCACCAGGCGATCAGCGCCGAAGGAAGACGCAGAGCCGCTTCTGGAAGGAACTGAAAGAAAAGGACGCTGGTGGCGATCAAGACACCGCCGCAAAGAAAGAAGCCCGCACCGAGAATCAGGGAAATACGGTCCTGAGTCCCTTGAAATCGAACAAGCGTGACGGCGGCAAAAACGAAAGCAAGGAGGCTGCTGATGACTTCAAGATAGCCCTGAAGCATGGCATCGGCGGGGACAATCAAGCTGCGCATCCAAAACGCGGCTAAAATGACGAGCAAAAACACTCCGACATGCGACAAAAAGATTGTCGTGCGGGTGCGCGCGTGTGCGAGGGAAGTCTTGCCCATGGATCCTTTGTTGCCCCGGGAATCGGGGCGAACCGCATATTAGATTAGACTACAAAGCGCCAGAGCGCATTGCGCAAGAATCAAAAGCGGAGTGAGATAAACGACACTTACTGTGGATTTCCGGACCTGTCCGAAAGAACAGGTCAAAAATTGGCGGAAAGAGGCAACGAAAGCCTCGGACCGGGCGAAACACTTTTATTGT
>QHYL01000434.1 GCA_003224105.1 Acidobacteriota bacterium
AAATGAAAAACGTCAGCGAGCGGAAAACTGTGTTGCTCGCTGAGCGAGATATTCAGCCCATTGTCAGTAGCCGCGGCTTGCAACTCGAAATTGAACGAGCGGCAAAAACGCTTGCGCAGCGCCAGCCCCCAGGCTTTGTTGATGCGCGCGCCAAATGGGGCGTGGATGACCAGTTGCATGCCGCCGCTCTCGTCGAAAAAGCGTTCGGCGATGACGGTGGTTTGCGTGGGAACAGCGCCGAGCACCGCGCGTCCAGCGACGATGTATTCGACCGCTTGCTCCGCGCCCGATTGATCGAGGCCGCATTGGAGTTTGAGCCAATTCACGGCCGCGGCGATATCCGGCGCCATTTCTGCTTCGGCATCTGGCGTAATGCGAGGAACGAAGGCGCTGATTTTCTCGCGCAGGCCGGCGACGTGCGCGGAGAGTTCCTCGGTGCGCGATGGAGCTTCACCACGCCAGAAGGGAATGTTGGGCGCTGCTCCTTGCGCGTCTTCTACGAGGACCCTCCCAGCTTGCACGCGCCGGATGCGCCAGGAAGTGTTTCCCAGCAGCATGATGTCGCCCGCGATGCTCTCGACGGCAAAATCTTCATCTACAGTGCCGACCATCGTCCCTTCCGGGTGGGCGACCACGGTGTACAAAGAATTCTCGGGAATTGCGCCGCCGCTGGTGATGGCGGCCAAGCGGCTGCCGCGGCGGGCGCGGACCATGCCGTTCACGCGGTCGCGATGGAGGTACGCGGCGTAACGCCCGCGCGCGCTGGCGATGCCTTCGGAGAGCATTTCGATAATTTCGTCAAAATCCGCATGCGTCAGATTGCGATAAGGGTAGGCGCGGCGCACGCTATCGAATAATTCATCCTCGCGCCAATCTTCCGAGGCGCACATGGCGACAATTTGCTGGGCCAGGATGTCCATTGGCGCTTCGGGAATAGCGAGGCGGTCGAGGTCGCCCTGGCGAATCGCGAGCACGAGCGCGGCGCATTCCAGCAAGTCGTCGCGCGTGGTGGCGAAGAGGCGGCCTTTAGGGACCGCGCCACGCCAATGCCCCGCGCGGCCGATGCGCTGGAGGGCTGCGGAAATGGAGCGGGGGGAACCGATCTGGCAAACCAGGTCAACGCTCCCGATATCAATGCCGAGTTCGAGAGAAGCGGTCGCAACCAGCGCGCGGATTTCCCCGGCCTTCAGTTTTCGTTCAGCAGCCAGACGCAGCTTGCGCGACAGGCTGCCGTGGTGGGCGGCGACCGCATCTTTTCCCACTCGTTCGCCGAGATGATGCGCCATGCGCTCGGCCAGCCGGCGCGTGTTGACAAAGACAAGCGTGGAACGATGCTGGGCGGAAAGCGTCGCGATGCGATCGTAAATCTCATCCCACATTTCGTTCGATGCCACGGGCCCCAACTCGCTGCCGGGAACTTCGATGGCCAGATCGAGTTCGCGCCGATGGCCGATTTGCACAATTTCCGGGGCGACGTGGTCTGCGCCAGTCAGAAAATCGGCCACGAGTTCGATAGGCTTTTGCGTTGCGGAAAGGCCAATACGCGGAAGGCGTTTTCCGGTCAAATGATCGAGGCGCTCGAGCGATAGCGCCAGATGTGCCCCGCGCTTGTCGTCTGCAACGGCGTGGATTTCGTCCACGATTACGGATTCGATGGTCCTCAGGATCTCGCGGCTCCGCGCGGCGGTCAGCAGGATGTAGAGAGATTCTGGAGTTGTTACCAGAATGTGCGGCGGGTGAGCTAGCATGGCGCGGCGCTCATGCGCGAGCGTGTCACCGGTTCGCACGGCGGTGCGAATCTCCGGCATGAGCATGCCCTGTTGCCCGGCAAGCTGTAGAATTTCGCCAAGCGGAACTTCTAGGTTCTTCTGGATGTCATTGCTCAGCGCTTTGAGCGGCGACACGTAAAGAACTTCTGTCTGATCTATCAGCTCGCCGCTCAGAGCCTTACGCACCAAGCGGTCGATGCAAATCAGAAATGCAGCCAGCGTTTTTCCCGAGCCGGTGGGAGCCGAGATCAGCGCAGTCTTGCCAGCAAGAATGTGCGGCCAACCTTGAAGTTGCGGCTCTGTCGGCGTTCCAAAGCGGCCAACGAACCAGTCGCGGACGAGTGGATGGGCCCATTCGAGGCCCTGGTGGTTGGCGTGGGAATCGGTCGTCATTGCGGCGCTTAAGCCTGGGGCTAAAGACTAGAGTATAGCCTGAACAATTGCGGCGCGCAGCGAACCAGGCCTATCGTCATTTCGGAGCGTCATGTCAGGCTGAGTGCGGTTTGATTCTTTTCCTTCCTTCTGCCGTATGATGCTCTTATGCGGCTTCTCCTGGTTGAAGATGATGCACGGATCGCGCGGTTCGTCGCCAAAGGACTGCGCGAACAGTCTTACGCTGTGGACGTTACAGGCACGGGCGAGGAGGCGCTCTATCAGGCGGCAGTGAACACGTACGACTTGGTGATTTTGGACGTGATGATTCCAGCGCCCGATGGGTTTGCGGTGTGCCGCGAGTTACGCAAGTCAGGACAGCGCATGCCGATCTTGATGCTGACCGCACGCGACGCCGTGGAGGACCGCATCGCCGGTCTGGATCATGGCGCGGACGATTATCTTACGAAACCATTCGAATTTCGCGAATTGCTGGCCAGGCTGCGAGCCTTGCTGCGGCGCTCCGGTGAGTTGCGCCCGGAAAAACTTGCCATCGCCGACCTCGTGCTCGATACGGGGGCGCAGACCGCCAAGCGCGCCGGGCGTCAAATCCTACTGACGGCAAAAGAATATGCGCTGCTGGAGTATCTTGCCCGTAACGCGGGGCGCGTGGTGCGCCGCGCGGAAATCGCGGAGCACGTTTGGGACGAGACGTTTGACCCGTTTTCGAACTTGATCGAGGTTTACATCAACCGCTTGCGGCGAAAGATTGACGCGAATTCGGCAAAGCCGCTAGTCCACACGAGGCGCGGCGTGGGCTACGTTCTAGGGACAGCCGCGGACCTGCCCAGCGCGGAAGATGCGGATGAGGCTGTTTCTCAGCGTACGCGAGTCAAGACGCCATCTTCAGCGCGGAAAAGCCATGCTTGATTCGATTCGCACGCGGCTGACGCTGTGGTATTCCGGCGTGCTTGCTCTGGTGATTGTCGTACTTTGCGGGGTTGCGTATTTTATTTTTTGGCGAAGTGCGGTGCGCCGAACGGATTTGAATCTTGTCGAACTGTCGAATTCTTTTCTCGTGACTCTCCGGGCTGAGCTGGAAGATCAAACTGGTCCCGATGTGTTCCGGACTGCAGCGCAAGAGGCGATCGACGAGCACCATTTTCGCGACACTCTTTATGTGATCGCGGAGGAAACCGGAAGAGTGATCCTCAGTTCGCAGGAAACTCCCTCTTCCAATGCGCAGCCAAAACATCCGCGTAAGCCGGTTCTTCCTTCTAATTCTTTTCAAAAGTTCCTGGCGGCGTCCGTGCAGTCGGATCGTCTCTTTGGCCACATTGCAGTTACCGAAGCTGGCTACCGCGCGTTCGCGCAGCGTTTCTCAGCGAAGGGGAGATCCTACACACTCATCATCGTGCAATCGCTTCACCCGCAGAAAGAGATGATGGAGGAGGCAGGAGCAGTTTTTGCCTGGTTGATACCCCTGGCCATATTGCTGGCCAGCGGCGGCGGTTATTTCCTGGCACGCAAGAGCCTTGCACCTGTAGTGGCGATGAGCAGCCAGGCGGGGCGGATTGGGGCCGCGAATCTTCACGAACGTTTGGCGATACAAAACGAAAAAGACGAGCTGGGACATCTGGCGCGATCTTTCAACGGTCTACTAAACAGATTGAGTGAGTCGTTCGACCGGCAGCGCCGTTTTATGGCAGATGCTTCGCACGAACTGCGGACGCCGGTGGCGATTTTGCGCGGTGAGTCAGAAGTGGCCCTGTCGCAACAGGCGCGGTCGCCCGAAGAGTACCGCGAATCCCTGGAAGTGATGCACCACGAAGCCGAGCGGCTGACGCGCATCGTGGAAGATCTCTTTACGCTGACCCGTGCGGACGCCGGGCAATATCCCTTACAACCGTGCGAATTCTATCTGGATGAATTGGTTGCGGAATGCGTGCATTCGGCGCGGACGCTGGCCCAAGCCAAGAAGATTTCGCTCCGGTTCGAAGGGGCGCCGGAATCCCCGATTCATGCGGACGAATCTCTCGTGCGCCGCATGCTCCTGAACCTCTTAGATAACGCGATCAAGTACACGCCGGATTTCGGGCGCGTCACGGTATCTTGCCAGCGCAATGGCAAGGAATACGCCGTGGACATCGCGGACACGGGATGCGGCATCCCGGCGGAGCTGCGACCACGCATCTTCGAGCGATTTTTCCGTGCCGACAAAGCGCGCTCGCACTCCGAGAACGACGGTGGCGGCGCGGGACTCGGCTTAGCTATTTCCCGTTGGATCGCTGAAGCACATCATGGACGCTTGGAATTGACCCGTTCCGATTCCACGGGAAGTACTTTCAGCGCCTATCTGCCGGTCGATTCGGCACACTCTGCATCCCCTGGTTAATCCTGCGTTTAACTCATAATTGTTAGCCTGAATCCTCCTACGCAGCCCGGTAGATCCGGCATAGGAGTCGAGATTCATGAGACCACTTAGACTCTTTGCGGTGTCTTCGCTGATAGCCGCAGCGCTGTGCTTATGCGGCGCGGGGATGTGTGCGGCCCAAGACCCCGCAACCAGGGACGCATCCGCGCCCGCACAGAATCCCTCTCAAACCGATTCGGCAGGGACTCCTGCGTTGAAGCTGACGCTGCAGGATGCGCTCGCGCGTGCTCGAAAGAACAGCGTGGCGTTTCAATCCGCTCTGACCGACTCCGCGATAGCCCGGCAGGACCGCTTTCAGGCGGCTGGCGCGCTGCTTCCCAGCGTGACCTACAACAATCAAGCGTGGTATACGCAAGGCAAAAACGGTCAGCCCATTTTCATCGCGAACAATGGAGTGCACGAATACCTGAGCCAGGCCAACATTCACGAATCGATCGGTCTTGCGGATGTCGCGGACTTTCGTCGGGCTGCGGCGCTGGCCGCTGCCGCCAAGGCCAGGGCCGAGGTTGCTTCGCGCGGATTGGTCGTCACTGTGGTTCAGGACTATTACTCCGTAGCGGCAGCTCAGCAAAAAGTGCTCTCTGCACAGAAGGCCGCGGACGAAGGCGACCGCTTCCTGAAGCTGACACAGGATTTGGAGCACGGCGGAGAAGTGGCGCACTCCGACGTGATCAAAGCCGAATTGCAGGCGACGGAGCGCCACCGCGGTTTGCAAGAGGCGCAACTGGGCTTGCTCAACGCGCGGCTCGATCTGGCTGTATTCATTTTTCCGGACTTTAACGACAACTTCGAAGTGACCGATGACCTGCACGCCCTGGCGCCTTTGCCGACTCTTGGAGAAGTGCAGCAACAGGCAGCCCGCGATAATCCGGACGTTCGCGCGGCGCTCGAAAGTGCGCGCGCGGCAGGATTTGATGTAACCGGCGCGCGTGCGGGTTATTTGCCATCGCTCATTGTGGATTACTGGTCTGGAATCGATGCGCCTCAATTTGCCGTGAATGGGTCTGGTGGAGTCTCGAATCTCGGTTCTTCGGCGGCGGCTACCTTGAACATTCCTATTTGGAACTGGGGAGCGACGCAAAGCCGCATCAAGCAGGCCGAATTGCGCCGTGCTCAGGCGCAGCGGGAGTTTTCGCTCGCGCAGCGCAGGCTGCTGGCGGAGATCAAGTCGCTCTATTCCGAAGCCGAGACGGCCATGAACGAGTTGGGCGGCCTGGCCCGCTCGGCGCAATTAGCGGAAGAGAGCCTGCGATTGACTACGCTCCGCTACAAGGGCGGGGAAGCGACCGTGCTTGAAGTGGTGGATGCGCAGACGACCTATGCGCAATCCAGCGCCGCCTACCAGGATGGAGCCGTGCGCTATCGCGTTGCGCTGGCAAATCTGCAAACCTTGACGGGAGTGCTGACAACTCCATGAGGCAAACAAGAAGACGAACAAAACCGAGACTCCACTTTGGAATTCTTAAATCCACTGGATGGGCTGCGGCTTCATTAGCAACTGCTTCGGCAGTTTTCCTGTTGGCCGGTTGCAGCAAGGAAGAGAAGGAGAAAGACCCGGTTGTCACTGTGCAGGTCACTCCCGCGAAGCGCGCGACCATCTCCCAAACCGTTTCCGCCGAAGCCGTGATTTATCCTCTTGAGCAGGCCACGATTGCGCCCAAAATCACGGCGCCCATCACGGAATTCAAAGTGCGGCGCGGCGACCGCGTGAGGAAAGGCCAGCTTCTGGCCACGTTGGAAAACAAGGACCTTGCGGGCCAGGCGGAGGCCAGCCAAGGACAATTTGAGCAAGCCGACGCCGGTTTCAAAACTTCCGTGGACGCCACTATTCCCCAGCAACTGCAAAAAGCGCAGCTCGACGCCGATGCGGCCAAAGCCGCGTTCGAGGCGCAGCAGCGCGTCTACGACAGCCGAAAGGAACTGTTCCAACAGGGCGCGCTTCCCCAGCGAG
>QHYL01000435.1 GCA_003224105.1 Acidobacteriota bacterium
TGAAAGGGGAACCCGAAAACTAAGAGGATAGGTGATTTCCTTGCGCGCTACGGAAGGAGACATATTGCGAGTCTGGCACAGACAGAAATCCATTGACAAGCGTACCGTGCGATTGTACGGTATGCCTCGTATGCATACGCATGGAAAGAAAAACAACAATTAAACCATTTTCATCCTTGCTGTGGAGCGTCAACCAAGTAGGAAGTCAGGGCCTTGTACGGAGCCACCGATCGAAAACAAGTGCAGTAGTAAGCAGCCTAACTATCATGGATGGAGAATACTACGTTCATCTGGTTTGTCCTCACTGTCATAGATGGAAATGGCAGCGTTTGTATGCCCCGCAATGGACCCTGGGCGACGTTCTCTCCATCTTTTGGATATTTGAATGTCCGGTGCACGGATGGCTTGTAGAAAAGCCCCTCCAGGCACACGAAAGCCGGATAGCCTTGAGTGCCTCATTGTTCCATTCCCTTCGTGGAGACCTCTAACTTGCGCCAGCTAGGCGGGATCAGTCTGGAGTACTCAGGTGCGGTAAGAAGCGTTAATCCGCACATACTCGGCGGTAAAGTCGCAGGTCCAATAACGGGCGCGCGCGTCGCCCGCGTGTAGATCCACTACAACCGGAACGTGTTCGGCGAGAAGCTGGTTGCTCGCGGCGCGCTCGTTGAAATCGAGCGGCTGACCCCGCCGCAGAACGGGAATGCCGGCCATTTGAATGTCCACTAAAGCAGGATCGAACTTTACTCCGGAACGCCCCGCAGCCGCGAAAATACGGCCCCAGTTGGGATCTCCCCCGGCAAACGCCGTCTTCACCAGCGGCGAAGTGGCAATTGTCTCTGCGATGCGGCGCGCGGCGGATTCGCTCTTCGCGTGGCGCACTTCGATTTCAATCACGCGCTGCGCGCCTTCCCCATCCGCCACGATTTGCAACGCCAGCGATTGGCAGACCTCTTCCAACGCCGTGGTGAAGGCGCGATGCGCTTTGCTGTCTTTTTGAATTGCAGGCGCGCCCGCTTCCCCGTTCGCCAGAACCAGCAGCGTATCGTTCGTCGAAGTGTCTCCATCCACGCTGATGGAATTGAACGTTCTGCGCGTAACCTCACTAAGCGTTTTTTGCAGGAGCGGGGGCGAAATGACCGCGTCGGTCACGACAAAGGCTAGCGTCGTTGCCATATTCGGATGAATCATGCCCGCGCCTTTGGCGCAGCCGACCAAATGAATCTTCTTGCCTGCCATCTTGAAGGAGGCCGCTGCGGTCTTCGGGCGTGTGTCGGTGGTGCAGATGGCCAGCGACAGTTCCGCGAACGAGCGCGCGGACGGACGCCTATTGCGCGTTAATGATGGCAACGCGCGAAGAATCTTTTCCACCGGCAATTGCACGCCGATCACGCCTGTGGAGCACACAAAGACCTCGTGCGGCTGAAGTCGCAGGCGGTGCGCGGTCTCTTCCACCGTGCGTAGCGAAGCGGCGTCGCCCTGCGCACCGGTCGCGCAATTGGCGTTTCCGGCGTTCACGACAACAGCGCGCATTCGCCCCTTCGAGAGTTGCAGATGTTTTTTCGACAGAGTGACCGGAGCGGCCACTACCAGGTTTTGCGTGAAGACGGCAGCCGCGGAGGCGGGAACATCGCTTGAGAAAATTGCCAAGTCAAGCGCGCCGGTTTTTTTCAGGCCGCAGGCGGTGGCGGCGAAGCGGAATCCGTGGGGCAGGGCGGCTTCGGAAGGAGCGTGGTTCATTCGAGGCGTGTCCGGGCGGCTATCGTGCCGCTGCGCGAAGGGACCTCCCATTGCCCCAAACGAGCGGCAGCGTGCCTGGGGGATTTGCGGTTTGCAGGCTCATGGTTTCGCTCCTGTTTTGTTGACCTTTTTGTTGAGACGCGCTTCCAAATCCTCGATCGCCGCGCGCACGGCGTCCGGCGCAGTGCCGCCAGGAACTTTTTTCGCGGCCAGCGCCGCATCGACGCTGAGACTCGCCGCAAAATCGGCCTCGAATGCAGCCGAAATCTGCTTGAGCTTCTCCAGTGGCAAGGCGGTGAACGAGACGCCTTGCTTTTCCGCATCGCGGAGCATTTTGCCCACAATATCGTGTGCCTGGCGAAACGGAATGCCTTTGCGCACGAGGTAGTCCGCTGCTTCTGTGGCAAGCAGGGTGGGATTCGAGGCGGCTGTGAGCAATCGGTTCACGTGGAACTTTGTGGACGCGAGGGCGCCCGCAGCAACCCTCAGCATGTCTGCAACCTGGTCGTGGGCGGCAAAAAGAGCTTCTTTGTCTTCCTGCAGGTCGCGCTGGTAGCTGGTAGGCAGCCCTTTCAGCGTTGTGAGCAGGCCGAGCAGCGCCCCGGTAATGCGTCCCGTCTTGCCGCGAACCAATTCCCACGCGTCGGGATTTTTCTTCTGCGGCATTAGGCTGCTGCCGGTGGAATATTCATCGGGGAGAATTACGTACGAAAATTCCTGCGAAGCAAAAACCACGAAGTCTTCTGCAAACCGGGAAAGATGTGTGGCGATTCCCGTGAGCGCAAAAAGATAATCGAGCGCAAAATCGCGGTCGCTGACCGCGTCCAGGCTGTTCGCCGTGATACGTGAGAAGCCCAGTCCACGGGCGATGGCGTTACGATCGATTCCGAACGAATTGCCGGCGAGTGCCCCCGAACCCATGGGGCAGGCGTCGGCGCTCGCCGCGGCGTGTTGCATACGCGTGGCGTCCCGCGCAAACGCTTCCCCATGCGCAAGCAGGAAATGCGAAAGCAGGATCGGCTGAGCGTGCTGCATGTGCGTCATGCCAGCCATGGGCACACCGAAGTTTGTCTTCGCCTGCTTGAGAATCGCGCTGAGCAATGCTTCCAGACACTTTTGTAACTGCGAAACTGCATCCATGACGAAGAGACGAAAATCCGTGGCGATCAATTCGTTGCGGCTGCGGCCCGTGTGCAGTTTCCAGCCGAGTCTTGGCGCGCTCCGCAATCTTGTCAAGGGCGGCGAGCGTTTGCTTCACTTCTGCGGCGGTGAAGATCCCGGTGGGTTCGAGGGCCTTGGCCCAAGCGCAGTCGACAGCGATTTCATACGGCAGCAGCCGGCGGTCGAACGCAAACGAATTCTGGAAAGCATCAAACTGAGCATTGGGCTCGCGTTCGAAGCGCCCTCCCCATAATCGGTCGTCTTTGCGTTCGGTCATTTTTGAAAGTTCAAGTAAGGGCACGATATTCGAGCCCTACAGGAAAAAACTAAGCCTTGTTCCCTTCTGCCTTGGCTTTCGGGCGGACAGTCACAGGCAGAGCGAACAAATTGATGAATCCCTCCGCGTCCTTGGGGTTGTAGCGGCCCATGGTAAAGCTCGCCAGGTCCGCCCGGTAAAGCGAGAAAGGCGAAACGCGTTTCGTTACGTTCAGCGTGCCTTTCCAAAGTTTCAGGCCAACGGCGCCGGTGACGCGTTGCTGTGCCACCGTGAAAAATCCGTCCAAAGCTTCTCGCAAGGGCGAGAACCACAAGCCGTAATAGACAAGCTCGGCGTAGCGGCTCGCAAGAGCCTGCTGGAAATGCGCGGTCTCGCGGTCCACGGTAAGGCGCTCCAATTCCTGGTGCGCTTTCACCAGGAGCGTACCTCCAGGAGTTTCATAAGCGCCACGCGATTTCATGCCTACGAGCCGGTTCTCGACCAGATCCGTGCGGCCGATACCGTGCTTCGCGGCGATTTCGTTCAACGTATTGACAAGTTCAACGGGGCCCAGTTTCGAGCCATTAACGGAAACTGGTGTACCGGATTCAAAGCCGATTTCGATTTCTTCGGCCTTATCCGGAGCCTTCTCCGGCGATGCGACCCACTGCCACATCGCTTCGTTGGGCGCGTTAGCAGGATCTTCCAGCTCGCCGCCTTCATGGCTGAGGTGCCAGATGTTGCGGTCGCGGCTGTAAATATTTTTCTTGCTCTGTTCGACGGGGACACTGTGTTTTTGCGCATAAGCGATGGCATCTTCGCGCGAGTCAATCTCCCACTCGCGCCACGGCGCAATGATCTGCAGGTTCGGCGCGATGGCCTTGTAGGCCAATTCGAACCGCACCTGATCGTTGCCTTTGCCGGTGCACCCGTGCGAGAGGCCGTCGGCGCCAACCTTCAGCGCAACTTCCGCCTGGCGCTTGGCGATCACCGGGCGAGCCATGGAAGTGCCGAGCAAATAGGTGTGCTCATAGATGGCTCCGGCGCGTAACGTCGGCCAGATGTAATCCCGGACGAATTCTTCACGCAAATCTTCGACGTGCGCCGAGGAAGCCCCCGTAGCTAGCGCTTTCTTACGTGCGGCTTCGAGGTCTTCCTGCTGGCCGACGTCGCCGATCACAGCGATGACTTCGCAGCCGTAGTTTTCCTTCAGCCAGGGAATGATGATGGAGGTGTCGAGCCCTCCGGAGTAAGCGAGTACAACCTTCTTCGGCTTGCTTTTTTGCTGATTCACAATTCCTCTCAACGATTCAAAGTTATCCAACAAGGGCGTAGCAATGTTGTGTCCATACAAAGAAAATTTGGTTCGAAAGCGAGCGCATCGAAGATTAAAACAGTGTGTGCAGAATGGCTTTCTGCACATACATGCGATTCTCGGATTGATCGAGAACCACAGATTGCGCGCCGTCCAGCACTTCCGCCGTAACTTCGAGCCCGCGATGCGCCGGCAGGCAATGCATGAACACCGCGTCCGGCGCAGCAAGCGACATCAGCTCCGAATTAACCTGATAAGGCTCGAAAATCTTCGTGCGAACCGCTTCCTCGGCTTCAAAACCCATACTGGTCCAGGAGTCGGTGTAAACGGCCATCGCCCCGCTGACCGCCTCGCGGGGATCGTGCAGGAGTTCGATCTTGGCTTTTGTCTCGCGCGCCACGCGCTTGCTATCCGCGACGACCTCGGGCGTCGGAGCGTAATCCGGCGGCGTGGCGATGCGCATGTGAACGCCGAGCCGCGCGGCAAGATACATCAAGGAATGGCACACGTTGTTGCCGTCGCCGACATAAGTCAGCTTGAAGCCGCGCAAGGCTCCAAAGCGCTCTTCGAGCGTGAAGAAATCCGCCAGCGCCTGGCACGGATGGAATCTGTCCGATAGAGCATTGATTACTGGGATAGCGGCGTTCGCCGCCATTTCCTCGAGCACGCGCTGTGAGTACACGCGCGCGACGATGCCGTGGACCCAGCGATCGAGGTTGCGCGCAACATCCGCAATGGACTCGCGCTTGCCGAGAGAGGCGGAAGCCTGCGTGTGATCGAGGAAGACCACGGCGCCACCCATGCTTTGAATGCCTACGTCGAAGGTGACGCGCGTGCGCAGAGAAGGCTTTTCAAAAATCAGCGCGATGAATTTGCCGTGCAGCGTAGAGGCGTAACGAACGGGCCGCGCCTTGATGTCGGCCGAGAGGTGGAGGAGTTCCCGCGTGTGCGCGGGGCTCCACTCCGCTCCTGTGAGCAGATCGGTAGACAACGAAATAGGAGCAACCAGAGTTGTGGCAGTCATTCAATTATCCCCTTGCCGCGGCGTGAGCCACGCGTCCCGGACGCTCAGTGTTGGCGGAATCCGAGGTGGCGGCCTGCTTTGGAGTTTTTTCGAGAACAATTTCGAAAAGGTTCAGGAATTCGCGGACCTGCGCCTTGGTGATGATGAAAGGCGGCAGGAGCCGAAGAGTGAAGTCGTGTGTGCAGTTCATCAGCAAACCGCGCTGCATCGCTTCATTAACAAACGGCGCGCCTTCGACGGAAAGCTCGATGCCGATCATCAGGCCTTCCGCGCGGATTTCACGAATGAAGTCGAATTGCAACGCCAGCTTTGTCAGCCCTTCGCGCAGTTCAGCACCGCGAAGCTGGACATTCTCCAGAAGATTTTCGTCTTCGATCACGCTCAGAAATTCGAGCGCAACCGCGCAAGCGAGCGGGCCGCCGCCAAAGGTCGTGCCATGCATTCCGGGAGACACGCGGGTTGCGACAGCTTCGGTGGTGAGAATCGCGCCAAGAGGAAGCCCTCCAGCAAGCGGCTTCGCCACCACGGTGATATCCGGCTTCGATGAAAATCTCTGATAAGCGAAGTGCCTGCCTGTGCGTCCGAGCCCGCACTGGATTTCATCGGCAATGAGCAGCGCGTCGTGTTGTGTAGCGAGAGAGCGCGCACGGTTCCAAAACGCTTCGCTAATAGGGTAGATCCCGCCTTCCCCTTGAACGGTTTCGAGAAGAATCGCGCAGACCGTGCTGTCGAATTTCGCTTCCAAATCAGAGACGTCGTTAAGGCGGGCAAACTCCACGCCAGGGACGACCGGAGCAAAGGGCAGGCGGTATTTCTCCGTTGCTGTGACACTGACAGCGCCAAACGTACGGCCATGAAAGGAATTCTCCAAAGCCAGGAAACGGTGCTTTTTCGCCGGTGTGCCGGCCGACTCCTCCGGATTGCGGCCATGGAGCCGCGCCAGCTTCATCGCGCCATCGACGGCTTCCGTGCCGCTGTTCGCGAAGAACACGCGATCGAGCCCGGACCATTCCGCGAGCTTGCGCGCCAGAGGTCCCTGAAACGCGTTGTGGTAGAGGTTGGAAAGATGAATCGCGCGCGCGGCTTCGCGGCGAATCACTTTGACAATGCGCGGATGCGCGTGCCCGAGCGCGTTGACGGCGATGCCGCCGAGGAAATCCAGATACTTTTTCCCCGTGGAGTCGAAAACGTACGCGCCTTTGCCGTGCGTCATGATGACAGGCTGCCGCTTGTAAGTGGGCAGAAGAAACTCCTCGGCATCCAGCAGACAAGCGTCGCGCTTGGAACCAAGGGCGGCAAATTTCCCGGCCTTTTGCGCTGGCTGCGCTTTCGAGTTTTTCTTGGAGGAGTTGCGCATCATGCCGCCGTAAAAGCCGTCTGCGCGGCGGCATGGAAGTGTTGCAGCACGCGTGTACCCGGAACCGAGGCCGCTTCTTCCGCATGGGAGGCAAGCAGCAGGGCTTCGGGAGTCGTGCCTCCCACGATGCGTACCTGCCGCACGCCACCTTCGATCGCCCGCTTGGCCGCCTCCAGTTTCAGCACCATGCCGCCGGAAACGACGCGAAATTGCACCAGGCGGTCGATCTCGTGGCACGAAACAGCGGAGAGCACTTTTTCACCATCCAGTACGCCCGCGACGTCGGTGAGATAAATCAATTGGTCGGCACTGAGAAATTCCGCGCACGCCGCGGCCATGTGATCCGCGTTGATGTTGTAAAGCTCGTTGTCCGAGCCGATGCCAAGGCAAGGAGCCACCGGCACGAGCCCCTCGCGCCAGAGCGATTCGATGAAGGGCAGGTTCAAGCCTGTCAAATAGCCGACGAAGCCGAGGCCGCCTTCCACCTCGTTGTGCACCATAGGCTCCGCGAGAAAGCACCGCGAATCCGCGGCGGAGGTTCCGACCGCGGGCTGACCCTCCGCGGAAATGGCGGCGGCCACTTTCTTGTTGAGCAGGCCGGCGAAAACCATGATGGCGGCGTCGCGTGTTTCGCGGTCCGTGACGCGCAAGCCGCCGACAAACTTGCTCTCGATGGCCATGCGCTTCAGCGTGGCGGTGAAAAGCTTGCCGCCGCCGTGCACCACGAGGATCTCGTGACCCTCTTGCGCCAGCGCGGCAACCTGGCGCGCGAGTTCGCGCACCGTGGCGTCGTCTTCCAGCAATGCTCCCGCAAATTTGATTACGATTCTCATTGAAGTGAGGTCCGCTCCTCGATGCCTAACATGTGGTTCAAATTCTGTACGGCTTGGCCGGCGGCCCCTTTCCCCAGGTTGTCGAGACAGGAGACGAGAACCAGTCGGCGCCGAGAAGAATCCAGCACAAAACCGATGTCGCAAAAATTTGTGTGTGCGACGTGCTGCAACTCCGGCAACGTCCCGGCGGGCCAGATGCGTACCATCGGCCGCCCGGCGTAAAACTGACGAAACAGAGCTTCGACTTCCGCAGCCGTCTTTTCCTGATTGAGGATTACGTAGATAGTGGAGAGAATCCCGCGCGCCAGCGGCAACAGGTGCGTCGAGAAAACGACCTGGGATTCACTCAAACCGGTATGCTCCAGGATTTCAGGCGTGTGGCGATGGGTAAAGAGGCCGTACGCCTTGAAATTCTCATCCACCTCCACAAAGTGGAGATCGCGCCGTGGATCCTTGCCTGCGCCGCTCGCACCAGACTTGCAGTCGCAAACCACCGGAGTGTTCGGCGCGATCCACCCGGAATCCGTAAGAGGCCGAAGCGCCAGAATAACGCTCGTTGCGTAGCAGCCTGGATTGGCTACCAGCCGGGCCGCAGCAATTTCCTTGGAATAGATCTCCGGGATGCCATAGGCAGCTTCGCTCAGCCACTCGGCGTGCGGTGCAGGCAATTTGTACCAGGAAGTGAAGGTCTCCGCTCCCCGAAAGCGAAAAGCGCCGCTCAAATCCACCACACGCAAGCCCGCCTTCAAGAAGGCCGGCCCCAATTCCGCCGAAACTTCATGCGGCGTGGCAAGGAACACCGTACTGGCATTGCTCGAAGTGATGGCTTCGACCGAAAGAGCGCGCAAAGGCGCTTCACCCCAGCCGCGAAATTGCGGGAAGCGCTCGGACAGGCATTTTGTGCCGTTTGCATCCCGAACGTAGAAAGTCGGAGTCTGCACCGCAGGGTGACGCAAGAGAATGCGCGCCAACTCCAGCCCGCTATAGCCCGTGACGCCGACAACGGCGATTTGTCGAGGATCCCTCATTTCACCAGGGCTTCTATCTTTCTTTGGAGGGACTCGCGCGTCTTCTTAGTGGGAGTGATGATCAGAACGGTGTCGTCGCCGGCGATGGTGCCGGCAATTTCCGTGAATTTCGACGCGTCCACGGCCGCGGCCAAGGGTTGCGCGCCGCTGGGCGGAGTTTTTAGCACCAGAAGGTTTTCCGCGGGGCGGATGTCGAGCAGAAACTCCGCAAGCGCCCGGGCCAGCGGAGGCAAAGGTGCAGGCTCTTCGGGCAAAGCTGAAGCCTGCTTGTATCCCTCGTGCGTCTTCACCAGGCGAAGCTCCTGCAAGTCGCGGGAGAGTGTGGCTTGGGTGACACGCATCTTCTGTGCCGCCAGGCGCCGGCGCAGGTCTTTTTGATTAGAAATGACCTCGCCGGTCACAAGCCGGAGGATTTGCCCTTGCCGAAATGTTTTTCCTGCGCCCATAGCCTGCTTTTCTTGCCTGTGAATATTTATACAGGCTGGTGCATATTCTTGTCAACAAAAAACCGACCAAATCTGTGAAGGCTGGAAAAGGAACTCCCGGAAGCCGCAGTTCCGGCCATGTAAGATTCGGCGCATCTGGCCCGATGGCCACTGGATTTTCGGGGCGGGGAATGTTACTTATC
>QHYL01000436.1 GCA_003224105.1 Acidobacteriota bacterium
CAGGAAGCGGTCTTCGTGGATTTCTTCGGAAAAGCCGCAAGCACGACCACTGGCATTGCGCGCCTAGCGCTCCACACGGACGCGGCAGTCGTTCCTGGCTATGCGGTTTGGGACGATCATCTCGGTAAGTACAGGCTGCGTTTTGAGCCCCCCGTGGAACTGATTCGAACGGGCGACTCGGAACGCGATATCCTCGAAAACACGCGGAAGTTCACGAAAGTACTCGAAGGCATCATCCGAAAATATCCTGAGCAATGGGTTTGGGTTCATGGCCGGTGGAACACGAGGCCGAACGGCGAGCCGCCCGTGTACGATTTTCGTGAGGCAGAACATGAAACGAACGGCAAAAGAACTGGCTGACGCGATTGGCGCAACGTTCGAAGGGGACAGCACCCTGGAAATCAGCGGCGTGGCGGCGCCCGAACGAGCCGCTTCGCGCGACCTGATTTACGTCGATTCGGCAAAGCGTGTGGAGCGCGCGGTGGCTTCGGCTGCGCTCTGCGTGATTGCTGCCGAAGGGCTGCGTTTGCCGGACAAGACCGTGCTTCGAAGCGCGCATCCTAAATTCGCTTTCTCCAAAGCGGCGACGTTGCTCCTCGACCGCGCACCGATCGCCTCCGGAATTCATCCAACTGCGGTCGTTGCACCGTTGGCGCGCATCGCGGGGAGCGCAAGCATCGGGCCCTACGCTGTGATTGGGGAAGACGCCCATATTGGTGCGGAAACTCAGATTGGCGCCCACAGCGTCATCGGCGCGGGCTGCTGGATCGGTGAACACTGCCGCATTCATCCGCGCGTGACCCTTTATCATCACGTTCGAATCGGGCATCGCGCAGAGATTCATTCCGGCGCCGTAATAGGCGCAGATGGATTCGGCTACGCTTTCGGAGAAGGGAGACATTGGAAGTTTCCGCAAGTTGGGATTGTGGAGATTGGCGACGACGTCGAGATTGGCGCGAATACCACCATTGACCGCGGTTCGTTGGACGACACGCGGATCTCTGAAGGGGTGAAACTCGACAATCTGGTTCACATCGGCCACAACTGCCAGATCGGCGCGCATACTGTTGTTGCGGCGCAGGTGGGGTTCTCCGGCTCGTGCATCGTGGGCAAAAGCGTGGTGATTGGCGGCCAGGCGGGTTTCGGTGAACGCTGTGAATTGGAAGACGGCGCGGTGATTGGAGGACAATCAGGAGTGCTCGGAGGAAAGACGATTCGCAGCGGACAAACTGTCTGGGGAACGCCGGCGCGGCTGCTGGAAAAATTCAAAGAGCAATACGCCTTTTACGGCCGCCTACCGGAATTGGCCGCCCGCGTCAAAAGTCTTGAGGGCAAAGTTGGAACCAAGTAAGCCAAATCAAAGAGAGGCCTCGGCAGGCTGGCGGGTGATTGTCATTGGCGGTCACACGCGCAGCATCGGGAAGACGCAACTTGTTTGCGACGTGATTGCCGCTTTTCCAGGAGCAAATTGGATTGCTGGAAAAATCACGCAATATGGTCACGGCGTCTGCGCACAGAACGGAGAGAATTGCGATTGCGCGCCCACCGAACATGTCTGCGCGCTGGAGTGGGAAACGCACGCCGATACCGGGACGGACAGCGCGCGCTTTCTCGCCGCAGGTGCCCGCCGTTCATTTTGGCTTCGCACTAAACAAGGCTTTCTAGCCGAGGGCCTTCCGCTTTTGCGCGGCGCGCTCCAGCAAGTCTCCTCTGACACAAGCGGAGGAGCGCTTCCCTTGATTCTAGAAAGCAACTCCTTGCTGCAATTCCTGAAGCCGAGCCTGTATTTTGCGGTGGTTCACCCGTCGAAGGAAGATTTCAAGGACTCCGCTCGCGCCGCGCTGGATCGTGCCGATGCTCTCGTCCTTCGCGACTCGCAGGAAGCCTTCTCGGCTGCGGCGCCACCTTGGATGCAGCTGCCCTCGCGCCTGCTCCGCGAGAAACCCTCTGTTTCCCAACAAGAAGGCGAGCCATTACCGCAGCCGTTGCGAGTTTTAGTCCAACGGGCACTGGAATCGCCCGCAACTGTTTCAATTTGACAACTCCGCGCTTACGACAAGGCATCTTAGCCGTTGACCCTTAGCGTCAGGGCGGCGATAATCAAAAGTAGTACCGATGTTACTGGCACTCATATTGCTTCCTTCGCCGTGCTCCGGTGCAAATGACAGGGAGCACAGCAGTTAGGGGAAGCTGTGCGGCGGGTTAGGCCGGCCTTGCTGGACCCGCCAATCTTATGTGCTCTGGGGGGAGCATTTATGGCCTCATTTGCCCGCATAGGAGAGGAACCAGCCGTCGCATCGGCGCAAGCCCCATGGCAGGAGCAGGATTGGGCGGAGCGCCTTGAGAAAGCCATTGAACGCGGCGCCAATCACCTCCTTTCGCTTCAAGCCGACCAAGGGTACTGGCAGGGCGAGTTGGAAGCGGATTCCACCCTGGAATCGGATTACATCTACTACCTCCACATTCTGGGCAAAGCCGACCCCGAGCGCATCGCCAAGCTGGCCAACTATGTCCGCCAACTCCAGCTGCCCGATGGTGGCTGGAGCATTTACCCGGGTGGACCTTCGGAGCTGAACGCCACTTGTAAAGCGTATTTCGCTTTGAAACTTGCGGGCGATTCACCGTACGCGCCGAATTTGGTGCGCGCGCGGGAAATGGTTCATCGCCTCGGCGGCCTTGAGCATTCCAACTCCTACGTCCGTTTTTACCTTGCGCTGGTCGGCGCAGTGAGCTGGGATCTGGTTCCATCGATTCCGCCTGAGCTGATGCTCATTCCGCACTGGTTCATTTTCAATATTTACGAAATGTCTTCCTGGACGCGCGGGATTGTCATTCCCATGGCGATTTTGTCCTCGCTGCGCCCCAACTGGCGGCTTCCGGAACACGCTCATGTGGACGAGCTCTTCAAAGACCCTGAGCGTAAGACCGCCGCTTTGGATTGGAGCGACCAACTCCTTTCCTGGAAAAATGTATTTCTGGCTGTAGACCGCGGGTTCAAGCTGTACGAGAAGTTTCCGTGGAAACCTTTCCGCCAGCGCGCCATCCGCGAAGCGAAGTCGTGGATGCTGAATCATATCGAGCGCACTGAGGGCCTCGCCGCCATCTACCCCTCGATGATGAACTCGATATTCACATTGATGGCGTTTGGGCATGGTCCGGACGATCCCCTCACACTCCGCGAAATCAAGGAATTCTCGCGCTTTGAAATCGAAGATGAAGAGACGATTCGCATGCAGCCATGCGTCTCTCCCGTCTGGGACACTTGCATTGCCATGGTTGCCCTCGAAGAAGCGGGACTTCCTCCAGACCATCCTGCTCTGGTCAAGGCCGCGAACTGGATTCTCTCAAAGCAAGTGCTCGGCCCCGGCGATTGGCAAGTCAAGAACAAAGATGCGGAACCCGGCGGATGGGCCTTTGAATTTCGCAATGATTTTTATCCGGACGTGGACGACACAGCTTTCGTGCTGATGGCTCTCCAGCGCGTGAAGTATCCCGAGCCCGCTCGGATGGAAGCCGCCATGCGCCGTGGCATTCAGTGGTTGCTCAGCATGCAGAATCGCGATGGCGGCTGGGGCGCCTTCGACCGCGACAATAATCGCAAATTCCTTTGCAACATTCCGTTTGCTGACCACAATGCTATGATCGATCCCTCGACGGCCGACGTCACCGCGCGCGTCGTCGAGTGTCTCGGCCGCTACGGCTGGTCCGCGGAACATTCCGTCATCCAGCGTGCCGTGAAGTTCCTGCTTCAGGATCAGAGCAAGGACGGCTCCTGGTTCGGACGTTGGGGCGTCAATTACATTTATGGAACGAGCGGTGTTCTGCGCGCCCTCGAAACCGTTTCGCTTGCCACTCGCGAGTTTTGCAAGCGCGCGGTTAGTTGGCTCCGCAGCGTTCAGAAGGTGGACGGAAGCTTTGGCGAATCGCTCTTGAGCTACGACGTGCCTTCGACCAAGGGGCAGGGAACCAGCACGGCTTCGCAAACGGCGTGGGGACTCATCGGCTTGCTTGCAAGCGCCGGGACGGAAGACCCCGCGGTTGCCAAAGCTGTGGCTTACTTGGTTCATCGTCAGGAAACGGACGGCTCCTGGAGCGAGCCGGAATTTACCGGCACGGGTTTTCCCGGGGTCTTTTACTTGAAATATCATCTCTACCGGAATTCCTTTCCGGTTTACGCCCTCGCCCGCTATTCCAATCAATCGCGTAAAGCCGAAGAGTACTGTGCCGTGAAATTCCAGCCCAGCGAGTTCCGGCTGCGCAGCGGGATTTAACCTACATGGTGCGCTTGCCAGCGCGGCTCACGTCAAAACTCGCAAAAGCCCGCATCGCACAAGTTTTCAATTCTGTGCCGGGCCCGCTGCTCTATTGTGTGGATCCTGCAGAAATCCTCCATCCCGGCTGCGCCGCGCCTGTTTCCCGCGAAAAGATGCATGCCCTCATGGAGAACCCTGCCCCCGTCATTTGGATTGGCGGAAGCGAACCGTTACTTCATGCCGGGATTGGCCATTTTGTTCGCGCTGTTGCGCAGAGCGGTCACTGCGTCTTTCTCGAGACCGATGGAACCTCTCTCCGCCGGAGGATTCACGAATTTCAGCCCTTGCGTGAATTGTTCCTGACCGTTGTCCTTGATTCTGTGGAGGCCCCTGAGTCTGCTCTGGCGGTCGAAGGACTTCGCGCCGCGCGCCTCTCGGGATTCTTCTCTATCATCCATTCGGCAGTTCACGAAAATTCGGACCCGGTGCAACTCACAGATCTCCGCTCGTTTATAACGGAAAGGGATGTGGACGGCTGGCTGATTACCGCTGCGACTCGGGACGAGGCTGCTGTCCGCAGGGCCGCTGAGGCGCGCGGGTTGATTCGCAGCAGTTTCTGGCGCCAGTTTTCCGAGCACGTCGAAGAGGTGCTTTTGTCACAAACAGCAACCCGTGAATTGCGCGATGCGCAAGCCTTCGTTACCGAAAGTTTGCATGCGGAGGCTGGGGAAGAAGGTGTGAGAATCGCATGACCACACTGGTCACGGGCGCTTCCGGATTCCTGGGCAGCCACGTCGCGCGCCAATTGGTGTCGCGAGGCGAGGACGTTCGTGTGATGCTGCGTCCGTCCAGCACCAATCGCGCGATCGCGGATCTCTCCCTAGAATACGTCACCGGAGATTTGCGCGACCCCGCGTCGGTTGCGCGGGCCATGCAGGGAGCCAAGCGCGTTTTTCACGTTGCCGCTGATTACCGTCTGTGGGTCAGGCACAAACAGGACATTTACGATTCCAACGTCGGCGGCACAAAAAATCTCCTGGACGCCGCCATGCGGGCCGGTGTCGAGCAGTTCATCTACACCAGTACCGTTGCTACCATCGCTGTGGACCGGCCGCAGCATCCCAACGAATTCACGGACGCCCGCCTCGAAGAAATGGTCGGCAACTACAAACGCTCCAAGTGGATGGCGGAGCAGGAAGTCCTCAAAGCCTCGAAGTCGGGCCTGCCCGCCGTTGTCGTCATGCCTACGACTCCGGTGGGTCCGTGGGATTGGAAGCCCACGCCAACAGGGAAGATCATTCTGGATTTTCTCAATGGCAAAATGCCCGGTTACGTCGAGACGGGATTGAATTTTGTTGGCGTCGAGGAATGCGCTGCCGGACACTTGCTCGCCGCCGAAAAAGGCAAAGTCGGCGAGCGTTATTTGTTGGGCGGCGAAAATCTCACACTCAAAGCCATGCTGCATACGCTTTCGAAGATCACCGGCCTGTCTGCGCCCAAGCTGAAAATTCCTCATGGATTGGCGCTGGGTGTAGCCTATGCCAATACTGCGTTTTCCCGATTAATCGGGCGCGAACCAAGCATCCCGGTGGAAGGAGTAAAGATTGCGCGGCACATGATGTTTGTGGATTGCTCGCGCGCGCAACGCGAATTGGGTTTCAAAGCGGGACCCGTGGCCGCCGCGCTCGAACGCGCCGTGCGCTGGTACGAGGCCAACGGCTATGGTCCATGAGAATTCTGGTTACATTCGCCGTCGAAGCCGAATTCGCCCCCTGGCGACGCCGGCACAATTTTCAGAAAGTGAACGGGGGATCGGTGGAAGCATATTCCGCGCAGATTTCTGGCGCCGACGTTTGCGTGCTCTTCACCGGGATAGGCTGCAGGAAAGCTTGGGTACAAGCAACAAGAGTGATTTGGCCCGGCAACGTTGACGTTTGCATCTCGAGCGGTTTTGCTGGCTCGTTGCGGCCTGAGTATCAGCCAGGCGACGTTTTGGTAGCTCGTGAAGTGTGGGGGCAAACCGCCGGAGCAACTATTCAGTGCGACAAACTACTTGTGCAACTCGCAACAAAATGCCGTGCGACGCCTGTTGGTGTTTTCCTGACAAAAGACCAAGTCGTCGTCGAAGCGGCGCAAAAAAGACGCCTCGGAGCTGATGCCGATGCCGTCGAAATGGAGAGCGCATGTGTTCTCTCTGAGGCGGCCTCTTTGGGCGCTCGTTCCGTTGCGATTCGCGCCATTAGCGATTCCGTAGGCGAAGACCTGCCCATTGACTTCAACCGTACAACCTCAAAATCTGGCGATGTGGACAAGGTTCGCTTGATAGCGGAAATCGTGCGCTTTCGCACAAATGCGTTTGGAATGTTTCGGCTCTTTGAACACACCCGCATAGCGCGTAAAAATCTCGCTGATTTCCTGAGTCAATACATCGAACGTTTGACCCAAGTTTCTGGGGAACCACAACTCAAGGTGGCTGCACAATGAGTCGCACCGACGCCACCCTTGAAACTGCCCGTGCTCTGGGTCCCATTCCCAAAACCATGCGCGCTGGCGTCTTCCGCGAAAAAGGCATCGTCCGCGTCGAAGAGGTTCCCATCCCCGAAGTTGCCAAAGGGGAAGTGCTGATCAAAGTCGCCGCTTGCGGCGTTTGTGGCACTGACATCAAGAAAATCTACCACCGGTACGTGGAGCCGCCTCAAATCTTGGGCCACGAGCTCGCAGGCACGGTCGTTGCTGTCGGACGCGGTGTCACAAAATGGAAGCCCGGCGATCGCGTCATGAGTTTCCATCACATTCCCTGCGGCAAATGCTTTTATTGCGAGCGACGCCTTTTCTCCCAATGCAAGCAATACAAGACCACTGGCTTGACTGCCGGGTTCACTCCCAACGGCGGTGGCTTCGGGGAATACGTCAAAGCCATGCCTTGGGTCGCCGAACGCGGCATCGTGGCACTCCCCGATAACGTCAGCTTTGAAGAAGCCACGTTCATCGAACCCATTAACACAATACTGAAAGCCGTCCAAAAAGCCCGGGTGGCTGCGGGAGAAACGGTTCTGGTCATCGGCTGCGGCCCCATCGGTTTGCAGCTCCTCATGGTCGCCAAGCTACCAGGGCCTAAGCTCTATACTAGCGATCCCATGGCCGTCCGCCGGGCCAAGAGCCTTACCTTGGGCGCGGTTGAGTCCTTTGACCCCAGTGGTGGTAAGCTGGTGGAGGAAATCAAGGCCCGTACGGAGGGGCGGGGGGCTGATGCCGTTTTGGTGGCGGTGGCGCATCCCGCGGTGGTCGTGGAAGCGCTAGCTGCGTGCTCCAAAAGAAACTGCCGGTGATGGACATTGTGACGCACCGTTTTCCTCTGGATAAAATTCAAGAGGCTTTGGATTTGGCTGTCCGGCCCACGGCGGAATCGCTAAAGGTTTTAATCACACACGCATGAGGACCACTGACAAGAAGGCGGAAATAGGCGAAGAATTGAAGACTGCTGTCACACGCGTCGCGGTGCCATCCAAAATGACGGCAGCCGTTCTTTATGGCAGCGAGGATCTTCGCATTGAAATGATCGACGTGCCTTCCCTGGCCGCCGACGAAGTGCTTCTCCGCGTGCGCCTTGCGCTCACCGACGGCACCGACCTCAAAGTCTGGAAGCGCGGTTATCACGCCCTTATGATTCAGCCGCCGGCCGTTTTTGGTCACGAACTGGTTGGCGACATCGTTGCCGTCGGCAAGCGCGTTGATCCTCGCTGGCGCATCGGCATGCGCGTGGTGGCCGCGAATTCCGCGCCGTGCCTGCGCTGTTACCACTGCCGCCGCGGGCAGGAAAATCTTTGCGACGATTTGCTTTTTAACAACGGCGCTTACGCCGAATACATGCGCATTCCCGGCCGCATTGCGATGGAAAACATGCTTGAGGTGCCGCACTCCGTGGATGACCAAAGCGCTGCGCTTGCCGAGCCTCTGGCTTGCGTGCTGCGCGGCATTCACGAAATGGAAGTGCGCACGGGCGACACCGCTGCCGTCATTGGTTGTGGCCCCATCGGGCTGAAATTCATCCGTATGCTTTCGCGCCGCGGTGTGCGTGTCATTGCCATTGCCCGCCGCACGGCGCCTCTCGATGTGGCGCGTCGTCTTGGGGCTGTAGCTACGATCAACGCTACCGAAGTCACTGATGTTGCTGCGGCCGTGAAGGCTTTGACTGAGGATCAGCATGGTCCTGACGCCGTCGTCGAAGCCGCGGGGAACCCCGCGACGTGGAGCATGGCCCTGGCCATCGTACGTCGTGGCGGCGTTGTGAATTTCTTTAGCGGCTTGCCCTCGGGAACTCACGTTGAAATTGAGCCCGCCGCCATTCATTATTCCGAAATCAAGCTCATCTCCACGTTCCACCACACGCCCCGCTTTTTCCGCGAAGCACTGGAAGCGATTCGCCGCGGAGACATTTCCGCGCACGACTTTGTCACCGAAGAAATTCGTCTGGCGGACTTGCCGCAGGCCTTCGAGCGCATGAAGTCCCGCAGCGGCGAGATCAAGCTTGCCGTCCGGCCATAATTTGCAAGCGAGGGCGGCTCACTCCTGTCATCGTTCCGAGCGAAGCGAGGAGTTTCTCTTCTAATGCTTCTTCCCGGCGAACTCGACATTACCCGCCACGCCCCGCAGCCCGGCTGCTCGCCCGAAACGGCGCAGAAATATACGCATTGGCTCGCCACGCATCATTACGAGAACTTCAGTGTAGTCTCCTGGCTCCTTCCCAAGGCCCTGCACCAGCATTTTTACAATGTCTACGCGTACTGCCGCTGGGCCGACGATCTCGGCGACGAGGTCCCCGATCCTATGCGCGCTCTTCAGCTTCTCGATTGGTGGGAGCGTGAACTCGACCTCTGCTACGAAGGCAAACCGTCTCATCCAGTGTTCGTCGCTCTGCGGCAAACCATTCTCGCCAAAGACATTCCCAAACAACCCTTAGCCGATCTCCTAAAGGCTTTTCGCCAGGATCAGACCACGAAGCGTTACGCGAATTGGGACGCCGTTCTCGGTTACTGTATCTATTCCGCCAATCCAGTTGGCCGCCTGGTCCTCTACCTCTGCGGCTATCGCGACGAGCAGCGCCAGCGCCTTTCCGACGCCACTTGCACCGCGCTGCAACTCGCGAATTTCTGGCAGGACGCATCTCGCGACCTCGACAAAGGTCGTATCTATATTCCCCTCGACGCCGCCGCAGCCCAGGGCCTCACTGAAAGCGATATCGTTGAGCGCCGCTTCGATGATCGCTACATCCGTCTGATGCAGGATCTCATTTCTCGCACCCGCGCCTTGTTTGCCGAAGGATGGCCTCTTGCAAAAATGGTTGATCCCCGCCTGAGCGTTGACCTCGAAATGTTCAGCCGCGGCGGCATCGCCGTTCTCGAGACCATTGAAGCCATGGGGTACGACACGCTTAACAAGCGCCCCGCAATCAGCAAACTGAAGCAGGCTCGCCTTCTCGGCCGAACGCTGGTCGAGCGCCTGGTTGCGCGTGATTCTCGGTCGGCTGCAGCTACATCAATGCCGGCAAGCGCAGGGACGCACGACGCTGCCCCCCAATCGGCAACAACCATTGCCGAATCCTACGAATACTGCCACGACATAGCCCGCGCCTCGCACAGCAACTTCTACTACGCGTTTTTTCTTCTGCCCAAACCTAAGCGCGATGCTCTCGCGGCCCTCTACGCTTTCATGCGCCTGATCGACGACGTTTCTGACGAAGGCCAGGACCTCGGCGCCAAACAGCGCGGTCTCGCGCGTTGGCGCGGGGCGCTCGATCAGGCCATTACCGGTCAGGAGCAGGTTTTTGACGGCAACGCTGCGGTAGTCTCTCCCGCGGCGACTCTGCCCGGCGCTGAACAAGTCCTGCCTGCCCTGGTTGACACCATGCAGCGCTACAACATGCCCGCGCGCTATCTTCACGATCTCATCAGCGGCGCGGAAATGGACCTCACCGTTCGCTTCTATCCGACCTTCGAGCGCCTCCGGGAATACTGCTACCGCGTCGCGGGAACCGTCGGCCTTACCTGCACCCACGTCTTCGGTTTCAGCGATGCCCGCGCCCTTGATCTGGCGGAAAAACTCGGCCTTGCCTTCCAGCTTACCAACATCATTCGCGACGTTCACGAAGATCACAAACTCGGCCGCATCTATCTTCCCGAAGAGGACCTTGCGCGCTATGGTGTTTCGCCCGAGGATTTCGATCGCGGCGAAGCCACCCTCGGCATGCGCGAGCTCCTTCGATTTGAAGCCGATCGCGCATGGCAGCTTTACGAAGAAGGCTCAGCCTTGCTCAACTTGATTGACGAGGATAGTCGCAGCGCCCTGTGGCTCCTGGTGCATACTTACAGCGCGCTGCTCGGCCGCATCGAGGCGCTGGACTTTGCCGTCTTCGGCGAAAAAATCCGTCTCTCCAAGGCGGAGAAAATGGTATTCGTGACCAAGGCCCGTTTCGGCCATCACACGGAAGAGAACATTCTTGAAAAACGTGATCGTGATCGGCGGCGGGCTGGCGGGACTGGCAGCCGGCGTCGCGCTGGCTGATTCCGGCTGGCGCGTGCATTTATTCGAGCAGCGTCCCTTCCTCGGCGGCCGCGCCACTTCGTACGTTTTGCCGGATGGCGAGCACGTTGACAATTGCCAGCACGTCACACTCGGCTGCTGCACGAATCTGGAGGACTTTTACCGCCGAGTTGGCTCCGCAGGCAAAATCAAGTTCTTCGACCGGCTTCTTTTTCTCGATCCCCAGGGCCGGCGCGGCGAAATGCAGGCTGGCTGGCTTCCCGCTCCGTTTCACTCTACTGGCTCCTTCGCATCATTCGCTCCGCTAACGCTTCTAGACAAGCTCTCCATCGCGCGCGCCATGCTCAACATCATCCAGCACAAAGGGGATCCCCCTGAACTTCATAAAGCAGGCGGCATCTCCATGCTGGAATGGCTTCGCCGCCGCGGCCAGACCAAAGGCGCGATCAAACGCTTTTGGCGAGTCGTTCTCGTCAGCGCTCTCAACGAAGAGCTCGACCGCACCGACGCACGCTTCGGCGTCGATGTCTTCTGGAAAGCCTTTCTGGTCAACAGCACCGGCTACCACATCGGCGTGCCTGCTGTGCCGCTTTCGAATCTTTACGACGGTTGCAAAACGGAAATCGAGCGCCGGGGCGGGGAAGTGGTCCTCCGCTCGCCTGTTCGTGGCCTGAAACTGGAGAGCGGCCAGCTCGCGGGCGTGCGTTTCGATGACAATCGCGAAGAATCTGCCGACGCTTACATCTTCGCGATCCCGCATACAGTCCTGGCCGAGCTGCTGCCGGAAAGCATGAAGCAATCCGACCCTTCGCTCGCGCATCTCGACAAAATCAAGACTTCACCCATCACCGGGGTTCATTTCTGGTTCGACCGCCCCGTTATGAACGAACCGTTCCTTACGCTCCTCGACACCACGACGCAATGGATTTTCAACAAGACCGCGCTCTATGCAGATTCTTCAGGTAATTCGAATAGCGCCGCAAACTCTGCGAAGACCACACAATACCTCCAACTCGTTATCAGCGCCTCTTACGAGCTTTTCGAAAAGCCACGTCAGGAGATCATCGATCTCTGCCTAGCCGAAGTCCGTCACGCCCTGCCGAAAGCTCGCGAAGCCCAATTGCTCAAAGCTACGGTTATCAAGGAAGCCGCCGCCACGTTCTCCCCGGAACCAGGCGTGGACCGCTGGCGCCTCGCGCAAGCCACATCCATCGCCGGCTTATACCTCGCAGGCGATTGGACCCAGACCCGCTGGCCCGCCACCATGGAAGGAGCAGTCCGCAGTGGCTATCTCGCCGCCGAAGCCCTTCTTCGCGCCTCGGGCACGCCCCGAGCCATTCTTCAACCCGATCTCCCTGCAGATGGCTTCATCCAAATGTGGTTGGGAAAGCGAGCATGATGTATACTATACATCATGAAACGAACCCAACTTTACCTCGAAGAAGACATCTGGAAAGAGCTTCACATCCGTTCACGCCAACAAGGCACCACCATCTCCGAGTTGGTCCGGCAAGCGGTCCGTGGCAGGTACGGAAGTTCGCCAGCCGGTCGTAGACAGGCCATGCAGGCGTTCGTGGGGCTGTGGAGTGGCCGGCAGGATTTGGCCGATTCTGAGAAGTATGTGCGTCGGCTTCGGAAGGGCAAAAGGCTCACGAGAATTGCATCGTGAAGTCCGTCCTCATCGACTCAGATATCTTGATTGAGGTGTCCCGGGCTCGCGATGCTGTCATTCTCTCGCGGTGGGATCAACTGAGTCGCGGCAGCATCCCCTTGTTATGCTCACCCGTGACCGTCGCAGAGTTGTGGCATGGGGCCCGTCCGCAGGAGTATGCAGCACTGCACGCACTCTTCGCCGCCATTCGTACAATCCCCATTGACATGACCATTGGGATTCGCGCCGGGGAGTACTTGAGACTGTTTGCTAAGAGCCACCATTTGGAACTCGGAGACGCTCTAATTGCTGCTACGGTTTCTATTCACGATCTCGATCTTTGGACGCGGAATCGACGTCACTATCCAATGAGAGACGTGGTTTTTTACTGAAACGATTCCCGTACGTCTGGTGCTGTCAGGGAACCTCCACTCTCTCGTACCATCCGACCTTTCTCTCTCTTAGCGTCAATCCTTCTCCCGCCGCGTCTAACCTTTTGTATTCCACGGCGTGCGACGCCACAAAGTGTTCATACGCCTGCCGCGAGGTCCAGAAATCCAAAGTCAAATAAGTTGCAGGACGATTCAGATCATGCAATAATTCAGTCTCCTGGTAGTTCGCGTCTTTCCGGAACAATTTGGCCCAGTCCCCTTCGGGGCCATGGACTTTCAAGAAACGCTTTTCACAGCCCGGCTTGACTTCGAACTCCCAGAGCGCTAGAAACATAGAGGTCCCATCTCCAAGCTCTCGGACGTACGTCACTCTGCACAAAGCAAATTCAGGAAGGCATAGCGCAGTCCGGCCGAGTGTAGCAATCCAGTTGGTTACAAGCCAAGTTGGCACACAGTTGCGTACAAGCTTAAGTTGTAGCCGTTGCAGTCCGTCAGGGCTGGCGGACGGAGGCGTTTGTGGATCGCAAGTATAGTCATCGCGGTTACCGCGATTCTGAGAAAGGTGAGAAGCGCGAGCGCTCTCACGAAAAGAAGCCGCCCGCGGGTGGCCCGCGCGGCGCCGATCAATTCGGCCCTCGCACCCCGCGCATGGTGGGAACCGTTACGCGCGCCCGCTGTTCCAACTGCGGCGCCGTCCTCGCCCCTGGTTTCGATTCCAATGGCAAGTGTCCCAAATGTCAGTTCGAGTTGCATTGTTGCAAGCAGTGCCGCTTCTTCGACACCGGCGCGCAGTTCGAGTGTACCCAGCCGATTAAAGAACGCGTTTCCCCCAAGGACGCCAAGAACGATTGCAAGTTCTACGAATTCCGCATGACCGTCGAAAAAGACACCGCGCCCACTTCTTACGCGCAAGCCCCTGGTCCCGCTGCTCTTGCGCCTCCACGTTCCAATGACGCCCGCCAGGCCTTCGAGGATCTCTTCAAAAAGTAGCTCCTCCATAGCACAGACTTTAGTCTGTGCCACCACAAGATCTTGGCTTAGCCTGACCCTTTTGAGCCGGCTGGTCGGAACTCGTCGCTTTCGCCGAACGATGTCTTTCAATCCCCTCGCCGCGTTTCTTGCTATGCTCTCATCCGGAGGCTTTCCCATGAAGCACTCTCGCCGAGCGTTTCTT
>QHYL01000437.1 GCA_003224105.1 Acidobacteriota bacterium
AAAAGTTCCCTTCCGTGAGCGGCATTCCCCGCGGGCTGCGCCGGAGCCTTCACCTCCGCGCTGCGAAGATAGGTCACCACCTGCCAGATTTCTTCGTCGCTCATGCCCACGCCGATGCCGCCGTTGGTGGCCGCGGGCATGGCGGTGCCGGGGATGCCGTCGTGAATGTTGTGAAACATTTCTGCGTCGGAGTTGCCGTGGCGCTTCTGCGAACGCGTTAGATCTGGGCCGCGGCCTCCCCCTCGCGCGCCGAGCCCGTGGCAAAAAGCGCAATTCAGGCGAAATTGGTATTCACCGAGCTTGGCGATTTTCGCATCACCCGCGTACGGATTCTTTTCCTGCGCAGAAATTGGCTGGCTCGCACTCACGCTCGCAACGAAGACCAAACAAACCAAGCTCGAAAAGCGGAGCGCAAGCAGGCTTTTTCTGGGTGCCAGCTTATACGGATTCGCCTGGGGCATGAATTCTCAGCTCCTTCTACGAAACACGTCCGATGCCGGAAACTATACCACTGGCGTTCGGCAAGAATAACGACAGAACTTCGCGCATCCGCAGCTACTGCAGAGGCGAGGAAAAGTTCCCGCCGACGGCGCGGAATCCCGGGTCGCGCTTAGCATCAAATTTCAAGCTGGAGCGGTCCAGAAGTCTCCCGTTCAGGATCACGGCTTCGATTTTGCGCGAATCGCTAATCCGCTCCGCCGGATTCCCCGCAACAATAACAACGTTTGCCGCTCGTCCGGCCTGCAGGCTTCCCCATTCTTCCTCCGCATTCATGATGCGCGCCGCATTGAATGTCGCCAAACGAATCGCTTGCAACGGCGTCAATCCCGCCGCAACCAGCAATTCCATCTCACGGTGAAGAGCCTCTCCTTGAAACACGCCAGGGTAGGGAGCGTCGGTCCCTGCCGCAACAAGCACGCCTGCGTCCAGCAATTTCTTGACGTTGCGCTTCATCTCATCGAAACCTGCAGCCGCTTGTTGCACTTCGCTTTTCTCCGCTTCGCTCAGGTTCCGCGTTGCCTCCGCGCGCAGGTCCGTCAGGAACCACGGCGGAGTGGTGTCGGCAATGAAAGGCTCTTCCAGAAATTTCAAATCGGCGAGCCGGCGCCGGCCGGAATACTCTTCCACCGTCAGCGTAGTGATGACAAAGAGCCCGTTCTCCTTAATGGCCTGAATGTCGTCGGCAGGCATTTTGCGCGTGGGAGCATGCGCAAAGCCATCGATCCCGGTTTGCACTAAATCCGGAGAACCGTTGCGCTCCCATTGGTCAATCACCACGCGAAGTTTTTGCTTGTGGGCCTCCTGGACCAACCGCCGCAGCATGCGGTCCGAAAGATTCGCGTAGCCTTTGATCAAATCCACTCCGTTGCGCTTGTCCCGCTCCACGAACTCAGGAATCTGCGCCCGCGACGTCAGCGCGTAAGCCAGATCCGGCCATGCCGGATCCGCCGCGTCAATCATCGCTCCCGTGCAATAAATTCGCGGGCTCAGCAAGCGTCCGCTCGCCGCCTCTTGCCGTAACTGCAGCACCCAAGGCTGATAATTCCCTGTGTCCAGCACGGTTGTGATCCCGGCATATAGCATGGCGTTGAGATAACGCTGATAGCCGAGCAGGTCCGTGCCGATGCCATCCCATCCTCCTGTAAGGTGGACGTGCATGTCCGCGAGCCCGGGCATCACCGTCTTCCCTTTCGCCTCGATCACTTGCGACCCTTGCGTAACTCTTGCGCCGCTCGCCGCGCCTGCGTACGTGATCTTGTTCGCCTGGAGAATCACCGCCGCGTCTTCCACGGGCGGTCCTCCGAGACCGTCAATCAAGCGGGCATGCAAAATGGCAATCTGTTTTTCTTGCGCCGCTAGATTTTGAAAAGGACAAAGAACCGCAAGGGCCATCAAAATCAGGAGACTCTTCCGTGGGCGCATGCCTTCTCCTTGAGCATTCGACGAATGAACTGACTTGACCAAAACTGTGCAACCGTGGGCTTCATCATATACAATCGCCCCGGTTTTCCTTCAAGGAAACACATGACCGCAGCGCCCCCCAAGCCGCGCATCGCCATCGGTTCCGATCACGCAGGATTTTCCCTTAAAGAAATCATTCGCAAGCATTTTCAGAGTACAGGCTACGTAGTCTGCGATCTGGGAACTTCCTCCGAAGAATCCGTGGACTACCCAGACTATGGCAAAGCCGTGGCCGAACGCGTAATTTCGAAACAGGCCGATCTTGGCATCGCCGTTTGCGGCTCGGGCATTGGCATTTCCATCGCCGCCAACAAAGTTCCCGGCATTCGCGCCGCGCTCGCCCATGACGTAAACACCGCTCGCCTCGCGCGCGAACACAACGACGCCAACATCCTTGCCCTCGGTGGCCGCATCGTCACCGGCCAAGCCGCGATCGAAATGGTGCAAGTCTTTCTGACCACGGCCTACCTGGGCGGCCGCCACCAGCGCCGCCTCGACAAAATCGCTCAAATGGAAGAGCATGCCGTCCCTCTTTTCGGCCGAGCAAGTGCTCCGAGACATTCATCGGGCGCTTGATAATCGCAAATTAGACGGCCCGGATGATCTAAATGCGTATTTGCAAACGTTGCATGGTCCTGGACTTAAAAAAGCCCTTGAAGAAGCCCCGCCTCCCAGGCCCCAGGACGAAGCTCAGGATCTGGCATACCAAGCCATGGAGGCCGAAAGCGATCAGGAAGCGCTATACCTCGTTAACAATGCCCTTGAGAAGGACCCCGACTGTGTTGACGCCCTTGTTACCCGAGCTGAGCTTACGGCAAAATCCGCGAAGGAACTCATTAACCGTCTCGAACATGCTGTCACCACCGCGGAACGCTCCCTTGGCCCCACCTTCTTCGAGGAAAACAAGGGCCATTTTTGGGGCTTGATCGAAACGCGCCCTTACATGCGTGCCCGTCATTTTCTAGCCGACGCGCTGTATGAGGATGGCAAGGTTTCACAGGCGATCGCCCACTACGAGGCGCTCATCGGACTGAATCCGAATGACAATCAGGGAATTCGCGATATTTTGCTCGGCTGCTACCTGACCACTGATAATCTCGATGGCGCAAGGCGACTGCTGGAAGCTTATAAACGCGAAATCTCCGCAGTCTTTGCCTGGGGCCGTACCCTGGAATGCATTCTTTCCGGGGACTTCGCTCGAGCGGCAAAAGCTCTCCGCCATGCGCGCGAGCAAAATCCATACGTCGAGCAATACCTGACCGCGAAAAAAGACCTTCCGCCTCAACTCCCTGATGTCTACTCGTTCGGCAGTGAGGAAGAGGCCCTCGTGTGCATGGATTTTCTGGCAGAGGCGTGGGCCTTGCATCCTGAAGCGCTGCTCTGGCTGCACGTTCAGGCCAAGCAGTCCTTCTACAAGAAATCTGCCGGTGCCTGATCGGTTGGCGCATCTGAATTTGAATTGCGCCATCTCGCATGGAATGAACGTGTCACCGTGAGGCGCCTCATTCGCTCTTCCACAATGCATGAACTGCGCCACTCACTCAATTGGCATTCCGCGACTTCATCCGATAAAATCCTTCTTCCGCTTGCATAGCGCCCCCGCAGCGAATCGAGGACACGGAATGACACAGACGACAGAAGCCAATCAACGCATGAACCGCCCGCTCGATTCCGTCGACCCGCAGATCGCTGACCTCCTACGCGACGAAGCGCGCCGCCAGGCCACCGGCCTCGAGCTGATTCCCTCAGAAAACCTCGTCTCCGAAGCCGTCCTTGAAGCCATGGGCTCGATCTTCACCAACAAGTATGCGGAAGGCTATCCCGGCAAGCGTTATTACGGTGGCTGCGAATTTGCCGACAAAGTCGAGCAACTCGCGATTGATCGCGCAAAAGAGCTTTTCGGCGCGGAACACGCGAACGTGCAAGCGCATTCCGGCACTTCGGCGAACGTTGCTGTCTACATGTCCCTTTTACAGCCCGGCGACACCGTGCTCGGCATGAATCTCTCCCACGGCGGCCACCTCACGCACGGTCATCCGCTGAATTTCTCCGGCCGCATGTATAAATTCGTGGCCTACGGCGTGCGCAAAGAAGACGAGCGCATTGACTACGACGAAATCGAAAAACTCGCGCACGAACACAAGCCAAAAATGATTGTCGCGGGCGCTAGCGCCTACCCGCGCATCATCGATTTCGAGCGCATCGGCAAAGCCGCCAAAGGTGTCGGCGCGCTTTTCTTTGTGGACATGGCGCACATCGCGGGACTTGTCGCCGCAGGTGTTCATCCGAGCCCGATTCCGCATGCCGACGTCGTTTCCAGCACCACGCACAAAACTCTCCGCGGCCCGCGCGGCGGCTTGGTTCTCTGCAAGGCCGCCTACGCCAAGGAGTTGGACAAGCTCACTTTCCCCGGAACGCAAGGCGGCCCGCTGGTGCACACGATCGCGGCCAAAGCTGTCTGCCTGAAAGAAGCGATGGAGCCTTCGTTCAAGGAATACCAGAAGGAGGTGGTCGCCAACGCCAAAGCCATGGCCGCCGCGGTCGCCAAACGCGGATTCCGCATCGTCAGCGGCGGCACGGACAATCATCTGTTCCTGATCGAAGTCCATTCGCGCGGCATCACCGGCTCCGACGGGGAAAAAGCTCTCGACCGCGCGGGCATCACCGTGAACAAAAACTCGATTCCCTTTGACCCGCTGCCGCCCATGAAGGCCGGCGGCATCCGCCTGGGCAGTCCTTCCATCACCACGCGCGGCATGCGCGAACCGGAAATGGAGCATGTCGGCGGGTGGATCGCTGATGTGCTCACCAACATTGGCAACACGGAGGTCGAACAGCGCATTCGCAAACAAGTCGCCGACTTGGCCGCGAAATTTCCCGTTTACACAGCGCGCATGCACGCCGGCAAAGCGCATTCCGAACACGCCCGCGCGTAGTATGGCAGCGCGCAATCTCGTCCTTACATGAACATCTTCAACGCGACCGCCGACTTCGAGCGCTGGCTGGCGAAACGCCTTCCCATGACGCGGCGATTGGAAAAAATCAGCGAGAAGGGACGCAAAAAACTAAATTCGTTCCGTCATCGGCTGCAAAGTAAAAGCGTTTGCAACCTCCCTGGTGGCTATAAACTAACTGGAACCAAAGACCCACGAAGTACTACCTGTCCCTGCCGCGGCCCTTACAACGCCAGTCCCGCTGCACCAAGACTGTCCTCCCGTTCAGTAGATTCTCTTTAAAGCGTCATGTACGTTCAAAAGTGACTGGGATGGGAAACATTCTCGCAACCGTCGTGCTTGCCGTTCCGCTGATCACCTGGCTTCGCGGAACACTCCTTCTTGGCAGTTCCCAATTGCGGTTGGCGCGCATACCCTCCGCGCCGCGCGGGAACACGCCCACTCCCTGGGATTCCAATTCTTCCATAGCCCGGATTCGCCCGGGGCGAGTGAGGTGAGACCATGATGGATACGGAAGCTTTTCGGGAGTTCAAGACCGGCTTGACCCTCCTTCGAGACAGACACGCGGACAAAGCTCTTCCCCACATGCGGCGCGCAGTAGACTTAGACAAGAACAACCCCTATTACATGTCCTACCTCGGCGTCGTCTTGGCGCGCTCGGAAGGAAAATGGGGCGAAGCCGAGCGCCTCTGCGACTCCGCAGTTCGCATGAAGAGGAATCAGGCGCAGCTCTATTTGAATTTGGCTGAAGTTTACGCCGCCGCCGGACGCCGCGAAGACGCCCGCGAAGCCCTGGAATCCGGGCTGAAATTTGCGCGCCGCGACGTGCGCCTGACCATCGCCATGAACAAGCTTACGCAGCGGCGCTTACCGGTCTTGACGTTCCTGTCCCGGAGGCATCCTTTGAACCGTCAGCTTGGCATGCTGCGCCATCGCACTATGCGGATTTTTGGACAGGCATCGTAACGAGTTCTCTCCACCCCCCAAACACAGGAACGGGCGCCCTTTTTCACTGGGACGCCCGTTCTTGTTTCTGGCCAATGGTTTAATTATCGGACGGAGGCTGCGTCAAAAAGGAGTGCCGCCGCCGAAGTTGTAAGAGTGCTGAATCCCCATTTCCATCAGGATTTTGATCCCAATGCCAAACATGCCCGTGGGCAAAGCGTCGCGGCGCACGACTTCCGCCAGGTACTCGCGATTCAGCGACGCTGGGTCATTGGAATAAGGCATGGTCACAAACAACCGCAAACCTACCTCGTAACCCGGCTCGCTCGACTGAAAATACACTCCCGACCGGGACACGCTTACCGACCCGCGCAAGTCTTCGAAATGCGGTTTCTTCGGATCCGAAGGGCGAATGCGCATGAGCTGCGTGATTTTGCAGCGCCGTTTGCCTCTCCGCTCGGGCGAGGAAGTCTGTTTGAGTGGTGCTTCGGTTGTGGGTTTCTTCGTCATCAGTTCGTGTAGTGGGTCATGCTGAGTCGCCATGGCGAAACCGGCTTTCCGGACGGATACCTAATCTATCCAAAGAAAAGTCTATTTCGGAGGCGGCAAAAAAACCTATAGGGAAAATGTACCCGTAAAAGGGTAACGTCACACAGGAAAATAGTAGTACGGAGGTACCACGAAAGAAAGCCGCGAACCAAGCAACCTGAGGAAAAAGTGAGGACGAAAAGGGGCTAGCCGACGAAAAGAGGGGAAAAGTCCCAAATTGGAGTACCTGATGAGGCGAAATACCAAAAGGAGAAACGTCAGTCGCACACGGATGGTCTTTGGAGACAGATAAAGACTTTGTCCGTAACAGGTTGCGGCGGAGGAAAGGAAAATCCACAAGGCGCGTTCGCGGCTGTGAAATTGCAGAAATGCAGGGCAGTTGGGGACTTCTCGCTACAGCAACTCGTCGAAAATTCATAGGGCCTTCAGTCAAAAAATTTCGGCATCGGAAAGGCTTCCGTCATGAGCACGGCCACGCGGCGGACTTTGCAAGTCGAGGAGCGCCCAAGGTCTGCAATCCGCTCCAATGGCAATGGGCACGACCGCCCAAATGGCAACGGACACAAGAATACGACCGCCAACTGGCACGCGAACGGCGCAGCCGCCGGGAATAGCTCGAACGGAAGTGGCGCGTCGCGCAACGCTGCCAAGCCACGCGTATTTGTGGCCGCCGAGAACCGCCTCCTTCGCGAAGCCCTCTCCCGCATGCTCACCAAGAATGGCGATATCGAAGTCGTCACCCTCGAGGCTGCGGAGCCGTTTACAAAGGCAGCTGAATGCGCCGCCCAGGATTTCCTTCAAAAAGACGATCTGCGGCTGTCTTCAGCACCGGAGACGCCAATCTTGCCGGCAATCCACGATGCAGAAATTCTCCTCCTCTCCTCCAAAGGAAATCTGGACCAGGACTTGGCCGAGATTCGCAGGGTCCGGTCGGCAAGCCCGGAGCTACTCATTCTGTTGATCGACGCGAGCGGCGACGAAACCAACTTCCTGCAATGCATCCGCGCAGGAGTTCGCGGCTATCTTCCCCGCGATGCTTCCGCCGAAGACGTGGTGGAAGCCGTCAAGGCCATCCACACAGGAAAAGCGGTTTGTCCGGGCTCGCTGTGCGCGGCGTTGTTCCGCTATATCGAACGTGAAGCCACCTGCTTCCCTTCCGCGAGTGTTCACCAGCGCCTGGGCCTCACGCGGCGCGAGCAACAACTCATTCCGCTGGTCTCCGAAGGCCTGACCAACAAGGAAATCGCGAACCGCTTTTGCCTTTCTGAGCAAACGGTGAAAAATCATCTGTACCGCATGAAGCAAAAAGTCGGCGCCGGCGACCGCCTCGGCATCGTCCAGGTCTGCCGCACGCAAGGCTTCATGGTTTAGTCTTCCTTTTGGAGTGCGGTAGCCTTGCTACCGCTATTCTTCCGTGCGAACGCTGAAATTCCCAGCCGGCAACTCGCCGGAACTTTTCCGAACATCACGAAATGCGGTATAGTTCCTGCCACAACCCAGCAGTAAACCATCTCAAAGCGAAAGGTGAAACTATGTCCCCGCACTCCTTTGTGAAACCCAGTTCACGGCGCGCGATGTTGCGCGATTCCGCCACTCTGGCAGGCAGCGCCTTGCTGGCGACACTCTTCCCCGCTTCGCTGCGCGCGTCGTTTCCGTGGAATGCGCCCTGGAATGCGCCTGGGAACGCTTCGCAGCAGGGTGCTCCCGCCGACCCGGTCGCCGCGTTTCGCGCGCAGATGGCCGCGAACCCCATCCAACCGCAGAAGCTTGCGGACAATCTCACCATGCTCTCCGGTCCTGGAGGAAATGTCGTGGTCCTCAACGGCGCCGACGGCAAGGTTGTCGTGGACACTTTCGTTTCTCCTGCCTGGCCCAAGCTCAAGGAGTCGCTCGACGCGATCAGCAACGCACCGTTGAAGACGGTCATCAACACGCACTGGCATTTCGATCACGTGGACAACAACGGGCCCCTGCATGCGGCCGGCGCTTCGATTCTTGCTCACGAAAACACCAAGAAGCGCATGTCTGAAGCGCATGACCTGCCCGTTCTCAACCTGCACTTCCCGCCTTCGCCTGCGGATGCTTTGCCGCAGCAAGGCTTTGCTACGACGCACAAGCTGCAGGCCAATGGCGAAACGCTGGCGCTCCAGCACGTCGCTCCGGCGCACACCGATACGGACATCTTCGTTCATTTTCAGAAGGCCAACGTGATTCAGACGGGCGACCTGTTTTTCAATGGCATCTTTCCCTACATTGATGGAGCCACGGGCGGCAAAGTC
>QHYL01000438.1 GCA_003224105.1 Acidobacteriota bacterium
AGGCCGGAGTCCACTTCGGTCACCAGACGCGCCGCTGGAACCCTAAAATGAAGGAATATATTTTCGGGGAACGCAACGGCATCCACATCATTGATCTTCAGAAAACTCTCAAAATGTTTCGCGAAGCCAGCCGCTTCGTTACTGACGTTTCCGCGCAAGGCAGAAGCATTTTGTTTGTGGGCACCAAGCGTCAAGCCCAGGAAGCGGTCGCCGAAGAGGCCAAGCGCTGCGGCGCTTTTTTTGTGAATCACCGCTGGCTCGGTGGCACGCTGACCAACTGGGCAACGCTCCAAAAATCCATCAAGCGCCTGAAACTGCTGAAGGCCATGACCGAAGACGGTCGCATGGAGCAGCTCTCGAAAAAAGAACGCGCGCGCCTGGACCGCGAAATGAAGCATCTTCACCAGAATTTGGAAGGCATTGAGAACATGTCGCAGTTGCCGGATGCCATGTTCGTGATCGACTCGAACGCCGAAGAAATCGCAGTGAAGGAAGCGCGCCGCATGGGCGTTCCGGTGGTTTCCGTGGTGGACACGAATTGCGACCCGGATGTGGTGGACTGGATCATTCCCGGAAATGACGACGCGTTGCGCGCCATCCGTTTGTTCACAACAAAGATTGCGGACTCTGTCGCGGAAGGCCGAAACGCTTACCAGCAATCACAGGTAGCGGAGCAGAAATCCGCCGAGGATCAGGCGCTGGTCGAAGGTGTCGAATACGTGGACACCAGCGCGTACGAACAGTACGAAAAGCAGGAAGGCGATTTCGTGGAGGGCGCGGCCGAACCGCCGGCGCAAGGCGCCGAGACCACTGTTCCTCCGGACGAAGAAAGCTAAAAATTGCGTGGGTGGGAATCTCCAGTGGCCCGCCCCGGATGGCTCGGGGGCGGGCCGTTCTGCAAGAAGTGGATTGCAACACGATTTTAATGAGCAAGGAAAAGAAGGATGAGTACACAACAACCTGCCGTGCAAATTCCAGCCCAACTCGTGAAGGAATTGCGGGAACGCACCAATGCTGGATTCAGCGATTGCCGCGCTGCTCTAGTCGAGGCTAACGGAAACATCGAAAAGGCAATCGAGATTCTGCGCAAGAGAGGTCAAGCAGCCGCCGCGAAAAAGGCACAGCGCGAAGCCAGCGAAGGTCTCGTTGGAAACTACATTCATGCCGGCGGAAAGATTGGTGTGCTCGTCGAGCTGAACTGCGAATCGGACTTCGTGGCGCGCACGGAGGCGTTCCAGCAGCTTTCCCACGACATCGCCATGCACATTGCCGCGCTCGACCCGCGCTACGTGCGGCGCGAGGAAGTCACGCCGGACATGCTCGAAAAGGAACGCGAAATTTATCGCGCGCAGGCGCTGGCTTCCGGCAAGCCGGAGCCGGTCGTCGAGAAAATCGTTTCAGGCAAAATGGAAAAGTTCTACGAGGAAAACTGCCTCTACGAACAGCACTACATCAAGGACGAGAGCGTGACGATTGGCGAGATGATCTCGCAGGCCGTCGCCAACCTCGGCGAAAACATCTCCATCCGGCGCTTCGTCCGCTTCAAGGTCGGCGAAGTCAGCGGCGGGCCGTCAGTTGTCGATAGCTTTTCGGTTTTGTCCATTCCCCCTTCGGCAATGCTCTGAATCGCCGCTCAACCCGGTGGCGAAGTGCGGGGTAGAAGATAGTTTGTTACAATTCCGAGGATTCTAAGCCGCAAAAACCGGAGACTCATGGCCTCGACCAAAAATGCCATTACTCGAGTTGCGAAAAAGCACAAGCCGGCGTACAAGCGCATTTTGCTGAAGCTTTCCGGCGAAGCGTTTCAGGGGCCGCAAGGGTTTGGCATTCACGGCGAAACGATTCGGGCCATTGCGCGCGAGCTGAAAGAGGTTCATGCGCTGGGCGTGGAAACTGCAATCATGGTGGGCGGAGGAAACATTTTCCGCGGCGCGCGGCAAAAGGGTTTTGAGATTGACCGCGCCACCGGCGATTACATGGGCATGCTCGCAACGGTGATCAACGCCATGGCCCTGCAGGACGCGCTGGAAAAGGAAGGCGTGTTCACGCGCGTGCTGAGCGCCATTGAAATGAAAGAAGTTTGCGAGCCGTTCATCCGGCGCCGCGCCATGCGCCATTTGGAAAAAGGACGCGTGGTGATTTTTGGGGCGGGCACAGGGAACCCGTATTTTTCCACGGACACCGCGGCGGCCCTGCGCGCCATGGAAATCAAAGCGGACGCGATCCTCAAAGCGACGCGCGTGGATGGCGTTTTTGACGCCGACCCCGAGCAAGTTCCCGACGCGCGATTTTTTGCGGCGATTTCCTACCGCGAAGTGCTCAGCCAGGACTTGAAAGTGATGGATTCGACCGCGATTTCGCTGTGCATGGACAACGGCATGCCCATCGTGGTTTTCAATATGAACCGCCCGGGGAATATCAAGCGTGTCGTGATGGGCGAGCGCGTGGGCTCGAAAGTAACTCCGGTGTGATTGGAAATTGGAAATCAGAAAATTAGAAAATGGGTGTGAGCCAGGGCTTCGCTTTCTAATTTCACATTTCCTGTTTTCACGAACAGAGGAAACATATGACAACATTCGGGAACTCCAAAGACGCGATGGCGGCGGCCAAGACGCGCATGGAAAAGGCTGTCGAGGATTTTCGCAAGGAGCTAGGCACGTTGCGCACTGGCCGCGCCAACGCCGCTATCCTGGACGCCATCCGCGTCGACTACCACGGCACGCCGATGCCGGTGAACCAATTGGGCACGGTGACCGTGCCCGAGGCCACGTTGCTGGTGATTGCCCCGTGGGATCCAAGCGTCGTGCCGCTGATTGACAAAGCGATTCGCTCTTCCGAACTCGGACTAAATCCCACAAACGACGGCAAAGTCGTGCGCGTGCCTATGCCGTCGCCGACCGAAGAGCGCCGCAAAGAAATTGTCAAGCACCTGCACAAAATTCTGGAGAATCACCGCACCGCCGTCCGCAACATCCGCCGGGATATTAAGGAAGCCATCGACAAACTGGAAAAGGACAAAAAAATCAGCCAGGACGAGCACAAACGAACCAGCGAGGAATTGGAAAAACTCACGCATTCAGAGACCAAGAAGATTGAAGATCTCTCCGCCTCCAAAGAGAAAGAAATTCTGGAAATCAAATAGGACTCAAGGTTTGGGTGCGTCAGGCTTCGGCGGCGTTGTGCCATTCGGCGCCGGCGAATTTGCTTTTTGCGATGGGCTGCCCGCCGGTTCGAGCGTGAAGTCCTGGGCTTCGTCGCTCTGCACCGCGCGGAGAAAAGCATTGTAATCGGCGGCGCGCGCGGCGGGAATTTCTCTTAACACAAACTTGATGCGACGGGTTGCCGTCAGCGTGGAGGCGCTCGCGAAATATTGCGAGGAATATGTAGCGTAGTCGCGCTCGACCGCAGTTCCTGCGGGGACGCTCGCGTTTGTTCCGGGCAGCAGATGAAGCGTCATTTTCGTCTCGACTTCCAGCGGGGTGCCAAGTTCGACCGGTGCCGTCGCCGAGCCGGAACTGGGCTTCGCAGGCGGGTCAGGCAGACCCAACTGCGGCAGCAGCGCCGGGATGCGCACGGGTTTCTTCGACCAGTCGACGAATTTCGGCTGGTCCAATTCATATTCCACGCTGAAAGGCTCTTTGGTCGCGTAGGGATCGGACGCGCTCACGCCGGTCACCTGCCCGCGAAAGCCGTCCGTAATTGAAAGAAGTTGCGCAACTTCCTTCCACCTCTCTTTGGGAGTGTGATGAAACGCCACCCGCAGCACCAATTCGTTGTCTCCGCGCATAGAATAACGAACTTTCGCTCGAAGTGTACCATTCTCCCCGAGCGACGCATCCACATTCACTGTTTGCCTTGCTGAAAACGGGGCCTCGCCTTCCACAATGGGCCAAAGGTCAGACACAGCTGGACCGACAAGCAAAGTGCGCTTTTTCCGAAACTGAGGAAGGACCATGCCGTAAGGCGCAACTTCCAGATTCAAGTCCATCCAGACATTGATGGAAGGGTAGCCGGACATCGTGAGGAGGTGGTCGAACATGCCGGGCTGAGGCAGGTCGGTGTCCGGATTTTCGGTGGGGGAAATGACCAGTCCTGCGCGAGCCGGTCCGCAATAATTGTTTCCAATCGCAGCAAACAAAACGAATTTGTCCTCTTCCGTGGCGTAGCCTGAAGCAAGAATATCCGAAGGCATGCGCGTCTTGTATCCAGTAGCGCCCAAGGGAAGTTCAACGGTCTTGATGTTTTGCGAAACGAAGTCGTAAAACGCGCTAATCCACTCCTCAGCGCTCTTTTTTCCCTGAGTTAGTTCTTTGGCCTTTGGGTAAAACTCTCTGACCACATTTTCGCTAGGTTCCAGCGAGGCACGCAGCCGGTTTGCAAGTTCTTCCCAGGAACCGTAAGTAGTGATGGTAATGCGAAGCTCCTTTTTTTCGGCCTCGCGGTCACTCGGAGCGTTGGCCGCGCCGTCGACGGTCCACTTGTAAAGCAAATGAGCTGCGTCTCCAGCCCCTTCTTCCTGCCTCTCCGCTGCACGGAGATCCTTGGACATCTTCATTTGGACGGTCCGCGAGGCTGGCATATCAAGCTCTAAGACTTCACGCGAGACGACGCCCGTCCGGTCGAAGGAATGGTCTAGCCAGAAGTCGGGGGCGAGAGGATGGTGCGAGACAGTTCGCACGACGCGGTACTCGATCGTGTCGCCGGGCTGAAGACCGAGGATGCGCACGGACTTGACGCGCACGTTCTGATACGCGGGGAAGTTTACGACGGCGGGATTCGGGCGATCCATGACCGCGCTCGGCAGGATATCCGCGGTGCCGCCGCTGGCGTGCGTGACATGCACCATCGGGATTTCTACCGACTCGAACGAGCGGTTGAAATCGAAGTTGAGCTGCGCGAACTGGCGGACTCCCAGTTCGCTGTGAATTCTCACCAGCGCGTGAACTTCCTTGCGGCTGTTGCCATTTGCCTCGAATCGTACTTTCGTTTCGAGCAGTTCGATTTGGGCGGGATGAGCCGCCTTCTCTGGTTGGTCCGCTTTTTCCTGCTTACCGGCTATTTCCGGTTTTTTCGTGGTTTCCGGAGCGGATTTCTTCTGGCCCTCCTGGGAGAAGCCAGCCGGACATGCCAGCGCGAAGCAGGTGGACCACGCAATTACCAAGAAAAAATACGCGGGAACCCGTGAGTAGCCCCTCATTCCATCTCCAAAGTACTGGAACAGGCCGATATTAGGTGGCCGCTTCATTATTAACAATCGGTCCCCTCATTGGAATCCGGAATGGACGCAATGGCGCTGAATAAGCAAACGGGTTAAAGACCCGGCGTACCTGGCCCTCATTTGGGCGTTAGACAAGGAATGACCTGGCGGTTGTGGCGCCGATAGATTCGGAAGTCCTCGTCGGTCGTCAGAAAGATGGCATCAGCAAGCCTTTCCGTCATGCGGACCAGGCACGCGTCGGCCAGACTCATGGGAACCCCGGAGTATTTTTCCATCAGCTTCGTGACTGGCTCAATGTTCTCGGCGAGGTCGAAGGAGATGATTAAAGCACGGCGGTGAAGCAACGCTCCAAGACTCGGCGCGCCGCGATCTCCGAGAAGATGGTAAGCCTCGGAAAGTACTGCCTCGCACGTGGACCAGGGCGGAGGCAAATTGGAAGCTTGAGTCACAGCCCATTGGTGGTGATTGTCGCGGCTGCTCAGCAGAGCGACCACAAAACCGGCGTCAACGAGGACGTTTCTGGCCATAGCCGGTGGCGCGTAAATAGGCCTTCTTGCGCGCAGTCAGGCCACTGGGAAGGCCGTCAACGGATCCGATCAGGTCGGCAATAGCATTGAGTGAGGCCGCGCGTCTTCGCCGGCGCGGCGCGGTCTCAAGCCGTTCACGAACGACGTCCGACTTGGAGATTTTCCGCCCCCGCGATTCTGCCTCAATGTCCGCCACGAGTGGCTCGGGTAATCGTATGCTAAGCGTCTTCATAGCATCAGTGTATTACGTCTCTGCCAGCATCGCAAGACAAAGCCGAAGCGCCCGGATGTTCTGTATTCCTGTGGAACGGCTGAAACGATGGGGAACAAAGCGCGTCTGAGAGATGGTAGTCTTGATGGGCGCCGGCAGGCGCGAGGAGAGAACTGATGCAACGTGTTTTTCTGAGATTATTCACGGTAACCGCCGCCCTGGGATTCGCAGCGCTTCCGCTTCGCGCTGACAATCGTCCAGCGCCAAAAGGTCCGGACGAAGACGGTACGAAGCCCGCCCTGGCCCGCATTGCCGGCGAAGGAATCATGAATTCGCACGCCTTCAGCTTCCTCACGGAGTTGAGCGACGACATCGGCGGGCGTGTCACCGGAACTCCCGCCGAGCGCAAGGCCGAGGAATGGGGCGCCGCGAAGATGAAGGCCATCGGGCTCGAAAACGTGCGCACGGAAAAGTACACCATCTGGCGCGGCTGGGCGCGCGGCACGGCCGAGGGAGAAATCCTCGCGCCGGTTCGGCACAAGCTACACGTTGACGCGATGGGTTGGACCGGTTCGACGCCCACGGGTGGCGCCGAAGGCGACGTGGTGGCCGTCAACATGTTCGACATCGAGAACGAAATCAAGAATGTCTCGCGGCTCAAAGGGAAAATCGTGCTGGTCACAGCAAAAGGCAAGCCCACCAAAGACGAGATGAGTCTCTTCGCCATGTTCGGCGATTTCCTCAAAGCCGCTGGCCCTGCGGGCGCCGTCGCGGTGATTGGTGGCCAGGGCGGAGGAAAATCCACGGGCATGAACCTGACGCACACAGGGATTCTCGGCTTTAACGCCGATTTCGCGGTGCCGGTTGTTTCCATGTCCGCGGAAGACCAGGGGCAGTTGGAGCGTTTTCTGGAACGTGGCATGACCCCTCGTGTCCGCTTTAACGTGCAGAATACCTTCACCCATGGCCCAGTGGAGACCGCCAATGTGGTCGGCGAAATTCGCGGGCGGGAGCATCCCGAAGAAATCCTCGTCGTTGGCGGGCACCTCGACTCCTGGGACCTCAGCGAAGGGACAACCGACAACGGCTCGGGAGCAGCTGCGGCGCTTGGCGCTGCCGACGCGATTGTCCGCTCCGGACAACGGCCGCGGCGGACCATTCGTTTTGTGCTCTTCACCGGAGAAGAAGAAGGGCTTGACGGTTCTTTTGCTTACATGAAGCAGCACCAGGGTGAGATCAGAAACCATCTGGGCAGTCTGGTGATTGACGGAGGCCAGGGGCCAGCGAAGAGCTTTCACCTGGGCGGACGCGACGATCTGGTTCCCGGGTTTCAGGCGTTTGCGAATTCGCTTTCCAATCTTGGCGCTTCGGAGGTGGACGACCGAGTGGAATCCGGCACCGATACGCTGCCTTTTTCCATGGCGGGACTTCCGGGAATTGACATGGGGCAGGACTCTCCCGATTACAAGTACACACACCACTCTGCTGCGGACGCTTTGGAAGCGCAGAAGCCGGACGTGCTTGCGCAGAACGCTACGTTGATGGCGCTCGCGGCGTTCTGGATGGCCGATCGCCCGGAGCGTTTCGCCTCGCCCTGGCCGGCTGAACGCACGGCAAGGATGCTCCGTGCTCAGCACGAGTATGAGGAGCTGAAGGCGTTCAATTTGTGGCCTTATGGGGATTTGGGAGCCGAAGAAAAGAAGGACAATCCGCAGAAATAGATTATCGGTTGGGCTCTCAACTTAAGTTCGCGGCTCCTTGCTGGATTCTTGCTAGAATTTAGTGGTTGCCTTTGTTTCTGGACTCGCATCCACAGCCAGGGACAGCCTTGACCTAGGAGTGCTGGCCCCCTTCCCAGGAAAGAGCGGACCTAACTGTTGTAAAGGTGTCAGAAACGGTCGGCCCGGTTCGTGCGTCAAATCTATAAAGACGGGAGAACCT
>QHYL01000439.1 GCA_003224105.1 Acidobacteriota bacterium
CGCCGAGTCCCTCGCGCGCCGCCACTTCGATTTGCGGTATCTTCACGACCTCCCGGACGATTCCGCGCACAAAATGCTCGTCGCTTTCAAGGGCATCGGCCGTTGGACCGCTGACATTTATCTCTTAAGCGCGCTTCGCCGCCCGGACATCTGGCCCACCGGTGATCTCGCCCTCGCCACGGCCGTCCAGGAGGTGAAGCGTCTCCGCAACCGCCCCTCCCCGGAAAAGCTCGAAGCCCTGAGCGCACCGTGGAAGCCTTGGCGGGCCGTCGCCGCCCGCCTCTTCTGGCACGCGTATCTCTGCAAGCGCGGACTGAAAAGCGCAACTGTGAGTCTTTGAACAAAGATCTGAGATAATGTCGACCGTTTGCCTCATTCTCACGAGCGCCCATGGATCCTCAAAAGCTTTCGGACTGCCAATCCAGCTACGACCGCATCGCCGAGGAATACACCGCCAGAATCGCCGGCGAACTCGAGCACAAACCGCTCGACCGCATGCTTCTCGATGAATTCGCAACGCGCGTCAAAGGCGCCGGCCGCGTGTGCGAACTCGGCTGCGGCCCGGGCCATGTGGCGCGCTATTTGCATGAGCGCGGTGTGGACGTCTTTGGTATGGATCTTTCTCCGGGCATGCTGGAGCAAGCGTGCAAACTGAATCCCGCCATCAAATTCGAGCAGGGCAACATGCTTGCGCTCGAAGTGGAAGACGGCGCCTGGGCCGCCATCGTCGCTTTCTATTCCATCGTGCATATTCCGAAAACGGATATCCTCCAGGCATTTCGCGAAATGTTCCGCGCGCTCAAGCCGGGCGGCCTCCTCTTCCTCGCTTTTCACATCGGCCTCGAAGTTTTGCGTGAAGAAAACCTTTGGGGCCACCAGGTTTCGCTGGACCTGGTCTTCTACGCCAGGAAAGAGGTTGAGCGCTATCTTGGCCTCGCGGGCTTTGCCATCGAAGACTCGCTCGAGCGCGATCCCTATGCGCCAGAAGTTGAATACCAAAGCCGCCGGGCCTACATTCGCGCCCGCAAACCTGCGCCATAGCATCAAAATGAAGAGGCCACCCGCGCCACACTCCACAATCGCGTCTCAAACGTGTAGTCTTCGATGCAAAGGAGTAATGGAAAATGGAGAACCTCTCGCGCCGAACTTTTCTCGCCTTCACCGCAGGTGCGTTCATCACGCCTCCCATTTGGCCAGCGGAGGCCAGAGTCGCAGGCTTTCCTGCGTTGCTCGATCACATTCTTCTCGGCTGCAACGATCTTGACCGCGGGATCGCCTTCGTCGAGGAGCGCGCCGGTGTGCGCGCTTCTTTCGGTGGCGTCCATCCTGGACGCGGCACGCAAAACGCCCTCATTTCGTTAGGTGAGCGCACTCCGCGGGAACCAAATCCCCGCCGCTACCTCGAAATCATTGCACCAGATCCCAAACAATCGGGCGTGCAGCAATACTCGGCCATTACCAAGCTAAACGAACCTCGGCTCATCGGTTGGGCGGCCCATCGCGACGATTTGGACCAATTTGCCGCGCGTCTGCGCAAGGAAGGAATCGAGTTCGAAGGGCCGCAGCCCGGTTCACGCCAACGCCCGGATGGCAAAGTCCTTCACTGGAAGGCGCTGCGGATCAAAGATGATCGAGGAGGCCTGCTTCCGTTCTTCATCGAATGGAGCGCCGACACCACGCATCCGTCCGTCGATGCGCCTCGCGGTTGCCACCTCGAAAGTTTCACACTTCTCGCTCCGGATCCCGATGCACTCTCGAAAACGGCCGATCAACTTGGGCTCGGCGTCACGACCTCCAAGGCTGCCGAATTCCAAATTCGCGCGGTCATTGCCTGCGCCGGGAAGGAACTAAGACTAACATCGTGATACTTCCGCCCCTATTGCAGCGCAACGCATCCGCCATGCTATACTTTGGAACCCGTCCCCGGTACCGTCTCTTCCGTGGACCGGTGTTTGTGCATTTGGGGGCCAGCTCCTGGTCAATCCGGGGAAAGCAGGTGCCTATCGCTCTTGAGGGGGATTTATCGCTGAACGCAACTTCCGGCCGAGTGACCGTACGCGCGTAAACGAACGCATCAGGGCGCGCGAAATCCGGGTGATTGACGAAGAGGGTGCGCAGCTCGGTGTCATGCAGCCTTTCGAAGCAATGAAGCTCGCGCGGGAACGCGGGCTTGATTTGGTGGAGATTTCGCCCACCGCCGACCCGCCGGTCTGCAAAATCACCGACTACGGGAAATATCAGTACCAGCTGAACAAGAAGGCCCACGAACAGCGCAAGAGCAGCCGCGGTTCGCAACTGAAGGAAGTCAAGTTTCGGCCCAACACTGCGGAGCACGACTATCAGGTTCGCAAGAATCAGATCATCCGCTTCCTCGGCGAGGGCCACAAGGTGCGCGCCATGATTTTTCATCGTGGCCGCGAAATGGCGCACCAGGAAGTGGGCCGCGCGAAGATGAACCGCCTGTTGACGGAAATTGGAGATCAGGGCCAGATCGAAACCATGCCGCGCATGGAAGGCAACGTTCTGGTGGCTCTGCTGGCGCCCAAGAAGAGCACTGGGGCATCCAGGCCCGCAGGGCAAGCGGCTTCCGGCGCGCAGCAGTCGCAGTAACAGGAGCGTTTCACAGCGCAAATTGGATTCTGTAGGGACAGCCTTCTGAGGCCGTCCGCTTTTGAGATTCAAGAGAGGTTTTCGCAATGCCAAGAAACCGTTCAAAACCGAAGATGAAGTTGAAGACGCATCGCGGAGCTCGCAAGCGCTTCAAGATCACGGCGGCCGGGAAAATTTTGCGCGGCCATACGGCCAAGCGCCACTTTACCGGCCTCAAGGCCTCTGGCCGCATGCGCAAGCTGAAGAAGTTGACGACCGTCAGCGCGGCCGACGTGGCCAGCATCAAGCAGATGTTGCCCTATGGCTAGATTTTTTGAACGTTCGAACTTTTAGACGTTCCAACGTTTAGACAACGATTTTCGTGCGAGGCAGCGCTTCACGGGTGCCTGCCCGCCGAATCAGCTCCGGTTTACCGGAGCATTTGTAGGGGTCGGGCTTTGGCCCGACATCGCCCGCGTTTCGCGGGCGACTTCGTTGACGCGCCCGTTACACGGCTGCGTCGCGATGCCTACTCGTACCAACCGGAAACAAACCCGTTGCAATGACGTGCCTCTCCGCACGTCTTCGCAACCCGTTTTGTTTCCATCTGATTTACTCAGTAAGTGCAACATTGAAAGAGGTTGTAATTTGTAGTGGCGGGTCTTTACACCCGTTCTTTTTGATACGAAGGAGCAAACCCATGGCACGCGTAAAACGCGGCACCAAGCGCCGGGCTCGGCGCAAGAAGTACCTCAAAAGGACGAAGGGCTTTTTCCTTACCAAGAGCAAGCTCTACCAGTCCGCTCAGGAAGCGGCCAATCGCGCGGACCGCTATGCTTTCCGCGACCGCCGCAACAAAAAGCGCCAGTACCGCCGCCTGTGGATTCAACGAATCGGCGCCGCCGCGCGCCTCAACGGCTTGACTTACGGCCAGTTGATTCACGGCCTCAAAGCCGCGGGTGTAGCTCTCGATCGCAAAGTCCTCGCGGACATTGCCGTCAAGGACGCCGCCGGCTTCGCTCAGCTCGCGGAAAAAGCCAAAGCCGCCGCCGCGCCGCCAGCCAAGGCGAAGAAATCGTAGCCCAAAGAATTGCCACGTCGGTTCATTTGTTACTCGATGCCAACTTTTTCCTGTAGGGGCACAATAGGTCATACCCTACGGTGTAATCTATTTCGCGAAGATGCCAACAGTTGACAACCCAACGGCAAAGACTCTGAGTGAGCTAGGAGTTAGCGACGCAAAAGGCGTCGCGGAAAAGTTCGCCGAAGTGCGTGCTCTGTTCGACGCTCAGGCTCACAGATCGATGGACAGTCAAAACTGGAAGATTCTCCGTCAGTCCTGGGTCGGGAGAAAGTCGGGCGTCCTAACGGCTATCACTGAAAACTGGTTGAAGCCGGCTGAGACCGAACTGAAGCGCATCGTCGGGCAGGAACTGAATAAATTCAAGGCGCATCTGGAGAAAACTCTTGAAGAGCGCCGCGTCGCCATCGAATCCGGCGCCGAAGAAGCCGCCCTCGCGAAAGAGCGCTTAGACCTTTCTCTCCCTGGCGTCATTCATCCCATCGGCTCGCATCACCTCATCCGCCAGGTTCTTCAGGAACTCGAGGACATCTTCTTCTCCATTGGTTTTTCCATTGTGGAGGGGCCGGAAATTGAAACGCCTTACTACAATTTCGAGGCGCTGAATATCCCGGAGTTTCATCCTGTCCGCGACGACATGGACACGTTCTACATCGACTTGCCCCCCTCGCCGGACAAAAAGTCCGCGGGCACGCCGCTTCTTTTGCGCACGCACACTTCCCCCATGCAGATTCGTACCATGGAAAAGCAGAAGCCGCCCGTGCGCGTCATCGTTCCCGGCAAGGTCTATCGCCGCGACAATCCCGACGCCACGCACTCCTTTATGTTCCACCAGGTCGAAGGTCTCGCCGTGGATACGGACATCACCTTCTGCGATTTCACCGGCACCATCGAATATTTCGTCAAACAATTCTTCGGGGCTGGAGTGAAAACGCGTTTCCGCCCGAGCTACTTCCCGTTCACGGAGCCGTCTGTCGAATTCGACGTCTCCTGCATTTTTTGCGGGGGCAGCGGCAACTCGGCCGGTGGCGGAACTTGCTCGAAATGCAAAGGCGCGGGCTGGATCGAACTCTTCGGCGCCGGCATGGTGGATCCCGCAGTCTACGGTTTTGTGAATTACGACGCGAAGAAAGTCAGTGGCTTTGCCTTCGGCATGGGCATTGACCGCCTGGCCATGTTGCGGTACGGCATCGACGACATTCAGGTTTTTTTTCAAAACGACGTGCGCTTCCTGCGCCAATTCCCGTGAGCGCCATGAGAAGCATTATCATTCCGAGCGAGGCGAGGAATCGTGGCAAGAACGATGCCCTAAGGGAGTCGCTGAGATTTGCGTCGACCTCTTTGTGTCCTTTGCGCTTTTCCCTCTGTGCTCTCTGTGTTGAATCTTTTGCTTCATCGTTTCACGAGTCACGAATCACGAGTTACGAGTCACGGCTTCTATGAAAGTCGTCTACAATTGGCTGAAAGACTTCGTCGATGTGACGGCGCCGCCTCAGGAATTGGCTTCGCGCTTGGCGCTTTCCGGGACGAATGTCGCGGGCGTCGAAGACGGCCCGCATGGCGCGGTGATTGACGCCGAAGTCGGCTCCAACCGCCCTGACTGCCTGGGACACGTCGGCATCGCGCGAGAAGTGGCCGCCATCTACAAACTGCCGCTGAAGCCTGTTTCGCCAAAGCCCAAAGAAAGCGCCGCGAAAGCCAGCGACGCCATGAAGGTTGAAATTCAGGCCCCGGAGCTTTGCGGCCGCTTCACCGCGCGAGTGATTCGCGGCGTCAAGATTCAGCCTTCGCCGAAGTGGCTAAAAGAGCGTCTCGATGCTTCCGGCGTCGCCAGTATCAGCAACGTCGTGGACATTTCGAACTACGTCATGCTCGAACTCGGCCACGCTCTTCACACCTTCGATTACGACAAAGTCCGCGACCACAAAATTGTCGTTCGCGCCTCCAAGCCCAAAGAAAAAATGCGCACGCTCGACGGCATCGAGCGCGAGTTCGGTCCAGGTATCTGCATGATTTCCGACGGCGACGGCTCGCGGGCCATCGGCATCGGCGGCATCATGGGCGGCGACGAAACGGAAATTTCCCTTTCGACAAAGAATGTTTTGATCGAGTGCGCCTGGTTTGAGCCGGTGGCCATTCGCCGCGCCGCGCGCTTCCTCAAATTGCATACCGAAGCATCCACGCGTTTTGGTCGCGGCGCTGATCCGGAAATGGCGGAGCTCGCCTCGCGGCGTTGCGCCGAATTGATTCTCCAGCTTGCGGGTGGCGGGCTTCTATCCGGGGTCGTGGATGTGTACCCCGGCAAGCGCGCGCCGAAAAAGATTCAGGTCACTCGCAAAGAACTTCTCCGCGTCATGGGCGCGGACGTTCCTGACAAGCAAATCGAAGCCAGTCTCAGCGCGCTGGGCTTCGCTCCGGTTCGTGTGGATCAGAATCGCGGCGCGGAAGGCTCGCTCCTCGCCGCGTGGGAATGCACGCAGCCTCCCTGGCGCGCCGAAGTCGAGCGCGAAATTGATTTGA
>QHYL01000440.1 GCA_003224105.1 Acidobacteriota bacterium
TGAACTGCAAAGGCGGGCGCATCGCGGCCCGCGGTAAATTGATCCTGCAACATCTTGGCCTATGGAAAGATTGGAATGATCCAGCCAAGCCCGATCCCACTTTCCATGGCCGCTTCCACCATCACGTGGATATGGACCGCATTGGCCTTGCAGGTCACTCCCGGGGCGGCGAAGGGATTGTTTCCGCCTACCTGGAAAACCAGTCGTCAGGGTTTGGGTTTCATATAAAGGCCCTGCATTCGATCTCCCCCGTGGACTTCGACAGTTTCGTCCTTGCCGACGTGCCTTACTATGTTCTTATGGGCGCGGCTGACGGGGATGTTTGGGACCTGGAAGGAGCGCGGGTTTACGACCGGGCGGCTCCGCCCACGAATGCGCACAGGATGGCAAAGATGCAGTCTTATCTCTACGGCGCCAACCACAACTGGTTTAACACCGTATGGTTTCAGGATGAAGGGTGGCCGTCGTTTGGGCCAAACCGCCTGACGGACGTACAGCAGCGCGCCGTTGAACGGGCCATGGGCACGGCGTTCTTCCGTGAATACCTGCAAGGACTCGGGACGGAGCACGCGGTCTTCACGGGCGACGCTGTTGTGCCCACGCTGGCGCCTGCACAGTTCTATCGTTCTTATCAAGACCCGAAGCACGTCACGGTAGACGATTTCGAAGATGCGCCGCCAAATCCATTGTCGAATTCTCTCGGTGGCGCGAACACCAATGTTTCGTTAAGTCCGTTGGGCGAGTTTCCGTTTAGCGAATTCGGCGGGGCTTTCAACAACACGTTTTTCCAGGATATGCACGGCCTCATCGGGGGCTGGAACACGCAGGGAGCCGAATTCATCCTAGATGTGCCGTCCGCTAACAAAGACGTCACTGCGTATCGCTATGTTTCTTTCCGCGTCACGCAAGTCTTTGACAGCGGGGCCCTGAACCCCATTGGCCAGACGGAAGATTTCGATGTGGGCCTGGAGGACACCAATGGTTACAGCACTTACGTGAAGGTCAGCCAGTTCGACGTGATTCCGTTTTCTTACGACCGGCCCGGAGGCAACGCCTCGATGCTTCAGACTATACGTCTCGGGCTGCCTTGCTTCTCTTGTATGGAGCACAAGGGGCTCGACATCCACGACATTGCCAAGATTCATTTTCGATTCAACCGCAAACCTACCGGTTTAGTGGGGCTGGACGACGTCCAGTTCAGCCGCTAGAGAGAGAGGAGAACTCCATGCGTCCGCGCTTGCTGTTCGTTTCGCTTGCCATTTTCGGATTGGGTCTTGGCGCGCCTCTATTCGCGCAGGAAAAGCAATCGCTCAAGGAAAAGCCTGCCGCCGTCTCTCTGCGCCAGCCGCTGAAGGAAGCTCGCCTTGAAGTGCAGCGGGTTCGTTTGAAGAAGCCGGCGGAAGTGGTCCAACGGGGCGTCAAGCGCGAGGTGAGCGTCGTTCTGGAATTTCGCGTCACGTCATCCCAGGCGATTCCCGTTCGGGCTCTCGACCCCGTTCTCGTGGTAGGTGATGTGAGTCTGCGCGAATACCGATACGAGGACCACGATCATGCTCTTGTGTTTACTTTGTATGACCCGGAAAAGGCCAAAGACGGAGCCGCCGTCTATTTGCAATTTGGAAATGACGCGGCATCGCGCACGGAACTGCAATCCTTCCACGCAGCCGCGGTGAAAGAGAATTAGAACGCGAAGTTTGCGTAGATTTGGCTCGTGCCAGGGATCAACTAGGCTGGCTCGGCGGCTTCAACAGCCTTGACAGCCTGAGGTTGTGGCTGCACGAGGCGGTGGCGTCCGGTGACGAAATAAATCGCAAATCCTGCGATGATGATAAACGCGCCGAAGAGAAGCCCGTTCATGCCCAGCACGGTTTCGTGATCGCTCTCTACGACGGCGAGGAGAAGCAGCAGCAGAGGAAACACGCCGGTTAGGACAGCTCCTGTAATGCCGCCCGGCACACGGAATCCACGCTTCAGATTAGGCTCTTTGATACGCAGCACGACCAGCGTGATGAATTCCAGCATCAGGCTTGCGCCATAGAGCATGATGTCCAGGGTTACGAGCCGCTTGAAGCCCAGTCCCAGGCACAGCGCCCAGCAGGCAGCGCAAACCAGAATTGCCAGCCACGGGACGTTGGTTCGCTTGCTCGTTTTACCGAATAGCTTTGGCAGCATGCCGTCGTGCGCCATTGCCAGCGGCAAGCGCGAGTAACTCATCACCAGCGCGTTGAACATTCCGAACGCGCTCATCATGCCGCCGAGCACAATTAAGAATCGCAGCCATTCAAAGCCTGCGATTCTTCCTCCCAGCGCTCCTGCGACAGTTGCCCAGGAGCCATCTTCACCGAAAAGGGAAGAAGGGGCCCCGGTCAGGTACACTGCTGCAAAAGGCAGCACGTAACTCAGTGCCACCAGGATCACCGTAGCGATCATTGCGCGTGGGTAGGTCTTCTGCGGCTTCTCCACTTCTTGAGCAATTGTCGACGCGTTGTCCCATCCCATGTAGTTCCACATGGCCACGAGCACACCGCCAAGCAAACCGAGCCCTGTTGTTGCAGGGGCTGCGTTCGGTGCGGCAAGGGTTCCCATCTGGAGCGGGGACAGTATTACGACCAGCGCGAACGGCGCTGAAAGCAGGAAAAACAGCCACAGCGAAGTCATGCCTACGACACGAATTCCCGCCAGGTTCAACACCGCGCAGGTCACTACTACAAACAAGCCCGCATAAATTCCATGATTCCCGGAGCCAAACCACGGCGACATCTGCTTTAAGTAAAACACAAAGAGCGTCGGGTAAATCGCCATGTCAAAAATGCTGGCCACCAGCGACAGCCAGGCTTCCTGGAATCCCCAGAAGTTCCCCATGCCGCGCCGCACCCAGGCATAGTAGCCGCCCTCCGCGGGCAAAGCGCTGGAAAGTTCCCCGATCATGAACGCGGTTGGCAGGCTCCACAACACGGGCAGGAGGAGCAGAATCAAGATTCCGCGTCCGTAGCCGGCGCCATGAATGATTTCTTCGGTGCCGTACGTTCCGCCCGACACCATGAAAAAAGTGGCCGCAACGAGAGGCCAGAGCGTCAGTTTTGCAACTCTCTTTTTGGTGACCGGGATAGCGCGGGAGGGGAAGTGCGCGGGAACAGATATCGAACTCAATTTTTACTCTCGTCCTCCTCAACGAATCTCGCTTGCGCCGCTGCGGTGAAGCGAGTTCGCAGGTGCAGAATACAGGAGTCGTCTCCGCATGCAAGAGAAAAATGCAGGCGGGGCAAATGTTTTTTGCGCGTGCGGGACGGGACGTTAATGGCACTCAGTCTCGTGATTCCGGGGCGGAGTCTCTGCCTTGTTGACTAAAGCTATGGCTACCCTTGCCCTTCGAGGCCGCGTGCTAGACTGCTTGTCTATTTCTGCCGTCAGGTTTCGTCTTTCATCCTTATCAAGAGGGGGTGTTTGACATGAGGCTGTCCGCCGGTGCCGGGTTTTGTGCGTGCTTGCTTCTGGTTGTGGTACCCACTTCCGTAGTAGTCGCGCAGCAATCCTCGCAAGCTCTTCGCCACATCACCATTGACGATTATTTTCAGATACGCCGGGTGAGCGATCCGCAAGCCCGGACGGACAGTTTGTTACCTACACGGTGGAGACGGCGCTGCTGAAGGAGGATAAGAACGAGGACCGCATTTGGATGGCTTCCGCGAAGGGCGGCGATGCCACCCCGCTTACGGCGGCTGGCGTTTCTTCATCCCATGCGCGCTGGAGCCCTGACGGCAGGTCCATCGCTTTTCTCTCTGCCCGCGACGAAGGCAAGGCGCAGGTCTGGCTGCTGCCGCGATGGGGCGGCGAGGCGGAGCGCCTCACCGACACGCCCCAAGGCGTTGAAGATTTCGCCTGGTCACCGAATAGCGGCCAGTTCGTACTTGTTCTGCGTGATCCCAGTCCCGAGGAACTCGAGGCTACCAACGAAAAGAAGAACAAGGCTGTTGTTAAGGGAAAGCGTAAGGCCCAAAAGCCTTGGGTTGTTGACAGGCTGCAATTCAAGATGGATGAAGTTGGCTACCTGGACCGACGCCGTACCCACCTCTATGTGTTCAACTTAGCGGGGAAAACGCTGACGCAGATCACTTCGGGCGACTTCGACGATTCTGAGCCAGCCTGGTCGCCTGACGGCAAGCTCATTGGTTTCAGCAGCAATCGCTCCCAGCCGGACGCCGATGCGACCTATGACATCAACATTTGGGTAGTCGCGGCGGACAATACGGACAAGGGCACCCACCTCGCCCAAGTGACCACGAACCCCGGAGCGGACACTACTCCAAGCTGGTCTCCCGATGGAAAATGGATCACGTACGTCACGCAACTGGAGCCGCGCCTTTTCGATTACGCCACGCGACACATCGCCGTTTCGCCTGCCGCTGGCGGAGCGGCCAAAGGCTTGACGCTTACTTTGGACCGCATGGCTTCGGTGCCGCGGTTTTCTCCCGATGGCAAATTCATTTACTTCATTGCCGACGACGACGGCACGCAGAATCTATGCCGAATTCCAGCGGCCGGGGGTGAAATCGCTCGTTCTGTGGGTGGCCGCCTCATGGTCAACGACTACGCGTTGGCAAAAACGGGTGAAGTTGTCGCGCAAGTCGCCATGATCGACGGTCCTGACGAGCTGTATGCGGTCTCCAACGGCAAGCTCACACAAATCACTCATTCAAACGATGCTCTCTTTAGCCAGCTCAAGCTTTCGCAGGGCGAATACGTCCACTTCAAAAGCAAAGACGGCACGAGCGTCTCCGGCTATGTGTATAAACCGGTCGACTACATCCCCGGGAAGAGGCACCCTGCGATTCTTCGCCCTCACGGCGGCCCGGTCTGGGCCTATTACTCGGAATTCCAACCTGAAGCCCAACTTTTTGCTGCGAATGGGTACGCGGTCCTTCTGCCGAATCCCCGCGGATCCTCTGGCTACGGCCAAAAGTACGCCCAGGCCATTTGGGCGGACTGGGGCAACAAGGATTTTCAGGACGATATGGCCATGGTGGATTACGCCGTCGAGCAAGGCATTGCGGATCCGGCAAAGCTTGCCGTCGGCGGCTGGTCCTATGGCGGCATCTCCACCGACTTCATCATCGCTCAGACCAATCGCTTCAAGGCGGCGATCTCAGGAGCGGGAGCGGGCCTTTTTGTCAGTTTCTATGGTCACGACCACTACCAGCGCGACTACGAAGCGGAACTTGGTCATCCCTGGGAGAGCAAAGCCGTTTGGGAGAAAGTTTCGCCCTTCTACCGCGTAAACAGCATCACGACTCCTACCCTATTTATGGGAGGGGAGATTGATTCCAACGTTCCGATCTTGGGCGGTGAGCAGATGTACCAGGCGCTTAAGCGCCTTGGCCGCACCACTGAACTCGTTGTTTACCCCGGCGAGTATCACGAATTCAAAACGCCGTCGCACATCAAGGATCGGCTGGAGCGTTACCTTGCATGGTACAACCACTACGTCAAAGGCGATCCGGCATCCGCTCGCCCGCCAGAGCCCCGGCTCATTCGCGCCACTGAACCTGGCGAGTGACCAGGCAGCTCGCTGCGATGGCCCGCATTCCTAGAAGTCATCCAGCCAGGCCAGAACGAAGCGATCCGCAGTCCGGCGTGTGCTTCGTGACTTTCAGGCACTCCCAACGTCTTAAGTATCGCGGGAGGTCGAGATGTCGTCTTTTTGGAAGGACTTGCGTTACGGCTTCCGGGCGCTTCGCCTCAGCCCGGGGTTTACCCTAATCGCGACCCTGACACTCGCCTTGGGCATTGGCGCCAATACGGCTATTTTCCAGCTTATTGATTCGATCCGCTTACGCTCGATTCCGGTCAAGAACCCCCAAGAACTGGGGACCATTCGGATTGCAGACCGCCATTGGGGCTCCGGCCAGTTTTCGAGCCAGTATTCCCAGCTTTCATTTCCCATTTGGGAGCAGATCCGCAAGCGTCAGGAGGGCTTTGCCGAAATCGCTGCATGGTCCGACCAGCGATTCAATCTGGCCACGGGCGGGGAGGTTCGCAAAGCAAAAGGCATCCGGGTTAGTGGTGATTTCTTCCACGTCCTGGGCGTCGAGCCGGTTTTGGGAAGGCTGATCGGTCCGGAGGATGACCAGCCAGCCTGCGCCGCGTCGGCGGCTAACATCAGCTATGCGTTCTGGCAGCGGAATTTTGGCGGTGACCCGTCCGTGGTTGGAAAGCCCCTGACGCTCGATGGCATTTCATTTGTAGTTCTTGGCGTTACCCCGCCGGGTTTCAATGGCATCTCCGTGGGCGACACCTTTGACGTGGCCGTTCCCCTTTGCGTGGAGCCTATCCTCAGCCCGCGCAACAACCGGCTAACGCTCCGCCATGCTTGGTGGCTTGCCTCGATCGGACG
>QHYL01000441.1 GCA_003224105.1 Acidobacteriota bacterium
AGCATCTTCGCGTTCACGCGCTTTCCCGCGTCCTGCTCCACGGAGCCATTCGCAATATTCAGGTCTCCTGGGTGAAGCTTGGACTCGACACTTCGCTCGCCTGTTTGCAAGCTGGCACCAACGATTTCGGAGGGACGCTAATGGAGGAAAATATCTCCAAGGCTGCCGGAGCCACGTTTGGCGAGTATGTTGCTCCCGAAGAGTTTCGCAGTTACGTCCGAAAGATTGGCCGAGTGCCCGCGGAACGCTCTACGACTTATAAGATTCGCCGCATATTCGAACGCCCCGAGGACGATCCCCCTCCAATCGCCGCGCCGCTTCGTCTCGTTCGGACTGAAGCCCAGGCTCCGTACACGGAAGGCGCTTACTAGGGCTAAATTATGCGCGCGCTCCTTCTGCCCGTGAAAGACCTGAGAAATGCGAAGAAGCGGCTCGCGGGTGTGCTCACACCCCAAGAAAGATATGGGCTGACCCAGGCCATGCTCGCAGACACGATCCGAGCCATTCAGCGTGTTCGCAATGCAGAGAAGATTTTTGTAATCACCAATTACGCGCCCGTGTTGGATGTGGCCGAGGAAAATGGCTGGGAAATCCTGCGCGAGGGCCGCCAAATCTCCGAAAGCGATTCCGTGGATGCGGGTTCGAAAATTTGCGAAGAAAGAGGCGTTCGAGGATTGCTGCGGCTTCCCCTCGACTTACCTCTGATTCAGCCGGGCGATATCGATGAACTGCTTGCCATCGAGTGCGCCGCGCCTGCCATGACCATCGTTCCGTCGCGCGACGGCACCGGCACGAACGCTCTCTTGCGCACGCCGCCGACTCTATTTCCTTCTCACTTTGGAGAAGGAAGTTTCGCGAAACATCTTGCAGAAGCTGCGCACGCCCGCGCGGAGGTTCTCATTCGCCGCAATCCTCGCCTCGAAATGGATGTTGACGATGAATCCGACTTGCGCGCTCTCTTGGAGCATGATCTCGGCGCAACCGCGACCGGCCTTTGGCTGCGCGAAACCGGTTTGGATGTAAAGTTTCAAAGCGACAAAAAGAAGGAAACCGGTGTTGCCGCCGGAAATCATCTCTAGGAGCGCAATGAAGAAGAAAGTCTATCCCAGCCTTGACGACATTGTGGCCGACGTCCCCGACGGAGCGCGCATCATGTTCGGTGGATTCGGCGGCGCAGGTTTTCCCAATAATTTGATCCAGGCCCTGGTCCGCAAGGGCGTTAAAAACATTACCGCCATCAGCAATAATTGCGGCACGCGCGACGGCGAGCTCGGCCTGATGTTCAAGAACAATCAAATCAAGCATGTCATCGCTTCCTTCCCCGGCCCGCACGCCAATCATTTTCAGGAGCGTTTCGCCGCAAGGGAAGTCACGCTCGAACTTGTCCCGCAGGGAATCCTCTGCGAACGCATGCGCGCCGCCGCCGCGGGCCTGCAAGGTTTTTACACCACGGTCGGCGTGGGGACAGAAGTCGCCGAAGGCAAAGAGGAACGCACGCTCGAAGGCAAACGCTGCATTTTGGAAATGCCTATTCACGCCGACTATGCTTTCATAAAAGCGAAGAACGCCGACGAACTCGGCAATTTGACCTACCGGCTTGCCGCGCGGAATTTCAATCCCATCATGGCCATGGCCGCGAAAACGACGATCGCCGAAGTGGAAGAACTCGTGTCCGTGGGCTCCATTGAGCCGGAGCACGTGATGACACCCGCGATTTTTGTGCACCGCATCGTGCAGGCAAAGGGGCTCCACTATGCCGGCTGAGACCACTCAGGAAAAAGCTCTCTTAGACAAGCCGCGCTTGACCCGCGAGCAAATCGCCCAGCGCGCCGCGCTCGAATTGCCCGACGGCGCTTACGTCAATCTCGGCTGGGGCATCCCCAACCTCATCGCCGATTATCTCCCGAAAGAAATCAACGTCTACTTCCACAGCGAAAATGGAATCCTCGGTATGGGACGCCGCGCCAAGCCCGGCGAAGAAGATTACGACCTGGTGGACGCCATGAAAGTCCCGGTGACTCTGATTCGCGGCGCATCCTTTTTTCATCAAGCCGATGCGCACTTGATGACCCGCGGCGGTCATCTTGACGTCGCAGTGCTCGGCGGCTTTCAAGTCTCTGAGAAGGGTGACCTCGCCAACTGGAAAATTCCGGGCGCCAAAGGCTCCGGCGGCATCGGCGGCGCCATGGACATCGCTGCCGGCGCAAAAAAATTAATCGTCTGCATGGAGCATGTCACCAAGGATGGCGCGCCGAAAATCGTCAGAAAGTGCGCTTATCCGCTGACCGGCCTCGAGTGCGTAGACACCATCGTCACCGATCTCGCGGTGATTGACGTTATGCCTCAAGGGCTCTCGCTGCGCGAGGTCGCACCTGGCTGGGCCGCGGACGAAGTGCAGAAGCTGACCGGGGCTCCGATGATCGCCCAAGGACAAGTTCCCGAAATCCGTTTGTGATAATTTTCACCTGGCCCTTTTTAGGAGGAGAAGATGAGCGAAGTCATTCCAGAAAAATACGCCGACCTGTTTGAAAAGCAGGCCTTCGGCAACCTCACCACACTGATGAAAGACGGCAGCCCGCAAGTTACGCCCGTCTGGGTGGATTTCGACGGCAAGCACATTCGAATCAATTCCGCCAAGGGCCGCGTCAAGGACAAGAACATGCGCCGCGATCCCCGCGTGGCTATCGCGCTGCAGGATCCCGCCAACCCCTACCGCTACCTCGAAGTGCGCGGGCGCGTCGTCGAAATCACCGAAAAAGACGCCGACGACCACATCAACAAACTGTCGCAAAAATATCTCGGCAATCCCGTGTATCCCTTCCGTCAGCCCGGCGAAGTCCGCGTCATCTACAAAATCGAGCCCCAAAAAGTCAGCTCCATGGGCTGACAGGTCGGGCTGGAAAACGAAACTCGAAACTGCACAACTCTCAGCCCAAGCTGGATTCTATCTTCGATTTTCGGTTTTCGAGCTTCGATTTTCCAATTTCAGCTTCACTTGTAACCTAACACTTGGGACTCATAACTTCACAGCCGCGCCGCAACGCGCGCCGCAATCTTTCCGTCCGGTGTGCGGAAAACAAAGGCCAGGCTGTCCATTAATGGCACGCCGGCGCTGGGAACCACGAATTCAAACGTCCATTCGTAGCGCGCCGGCAGCTCCGCGGTCAGCGATGCTGCATACGGCTGAATGCGGTCCACGTGCGACGCAATTTCCTTCGCACCTTTCACCGGCCGCAACTCCACGCCGTGCTTCCAATACAGCGAAAGCCGTAGATCGTCGATCATTTTCTGCGTCATGTACTTGCGCGTTCCTACCTGTTGCATTCCTGGGGGGCAGAGCTGATCGCGAATGGAGAAAGCAACCGTGACGGAGTCGGGAAACTTCGTCACCGTTTCCGTGCCGCGGCGGAATTGCGTGCCGCTGTCTGTATCAATGCGCCTGAGGCCGTCGAAAAACCCGTCGGCGTTCATGATGCCGTAGATGCGGAAGCAAACTCCGTTGGGAAGCGAGCCATCCGTTTCGAAAAGAACTCCGCCGTCATAATTCCAAACCGTTCTTTCGCGCCCGTCGTGCTTTCCGTGTCTGGCCGCCTGCGCGAAAACGCAGGGAACCAGAAAAAGAAATAGCAAAGGCACAAGCAGGACCGGCTTGGAGCAGGCGCACCGCATTTGAAATAGTTCTCACTACTAATCTAGCCCTTTCGAAGGTGCGGCGAGAAGAAACTTGAAGTCTTGAAACGTGTGCATGGCTTTGCCCGCTCAAGCGCGGCAAGTTTTTTCGCCGAAGCAACGTACGCGTCCATGTCCGTCTCGGGACGGTAAAGCCAGATGGGCGCGGGATAATACGTGTCGCCGGTAAAAAGCAGGCCATTCGCGCGGTCAAGCAGCGCAATCGCATCCGGCGTGTGCCCAGGTGTGGCAATAACTTCCAATTTGCGCCCGCCGCCCAGGTTGATAACAAACCCGTCGTGCACGAGAAACGAAACGCGCCACGGCTTGGTGGCATACGTCTTCGGGTTGAACCCCGCCGGCAGAACGCCGCAAATCTGGCCTGACGCAATTTCCGCCTGAGCGTCTGTGCGCGAACCTTTGGCGTTGGCTCGAGTGAACGCCGTGTTCATCCCGAAAATTGAATTGAACTGCCAGTTGCCGCCGACGTGGTCGTTGTGCGTGTGCGAGTTCAGCACCACTACGAAGCGCTTCGTCAATTGTGACGTGACTTTTTGAATGTTGCCGATGCCCATTCCAGTGTCGAACAGCAACGCTTGCTTGCTGCCAACGATGAGATAGGAAATCGTCTCTTCCGCCTGGTGCGGCTCGTAAATTGCGTAGACGTCCGGCGCCACGCGGTACACTTCAAACCATGGATCGTTGACCGGCATGCGCAACAGCGTCTCGTATTCCGGCCGCGGCAGAGGCTTGCACCAGTCCGGAATGCCCTTGGTCTGCGCCGCCAGCGAAGCCGGCAGCACACAAAACAGCGTCAGCCGTGCGAGTCTTGTGCAAAAGCTCACGAATTCCTCCCCGGGTTGTGACTCGTTGGATTGTGCTGGGCGCGTGCAACTATGGTATAGCGTCCGGGGCATGCGGGCAAAAGTTTCCTGCGCGGTTGTTTCTTTTTTCTACGTAGGACTTTTGCCCAATGTATTGTCAGTTTTTCGGCGACGCGGCAAAAATCGCCTTGGGAATCATCATGTGCACGCCCTTGTTGCCGTCCACCAGTTCGGTAATGTGCAAATCAGCGGCGACGCTGGAGAGCATGTACGCATCGTCGCGCGAAAGATGTTTTTCCGTCACGAGGAAATCAATCATCTCGCGGACGGCAAGTGTCGTGCACGCATTCAAATCATCGTTCAGGCCCATGGTGATGTAGTGCGTGGGCGTTTCAGCGCGCGGCCATTTCAGGTGCATGTCTTTGCGCACCATGAATTGAAATGTGCCGATGAGCGAAGTTTCGAGCGCCGTGATATCCACTTCACCGTCGCCTTGCCCCGCGTGGCCGTCGCCCACTTCAAAAAGCGCTCCCGGCGCGAACACCGGAATGTATAGCGTCGTTCCCGCGACGAGGTCTTTGTTGTCCAGGTTGCCCGCCATAATCCACGGCGGCGCGCTGTTCCATTTGCCCACAGTTTCTGGTGGCGCGTCACCCATGCTGCCAAAAAACGGATGCAGCGGAATCTCGATTCCCGGCGCGAATTTCGCAACCATGCGTTTTTCATCCAGCGGAATGATCTTTATCTTCGAATAAGGAAAATCGTCCGGCAAAAAGCCGCGGCCCGGCCCAAACGCGTTGTAGGCGTAAGGAATCGCCAGTTTGATGCCGAGGATTTTTACTTCCAGGACGTCTCCGGGCTGCGCATCCTCGATGTAAATGGGCCCCGTCAAAATGTGCCCGCCGGGGCCTTTGTCTTTCACTTGCTCCGTGATGTCGCGCAGCGATTGCTCCACTTGGTCCTTCGGCACGCCTGCTTTTTCCAGCCGCTCGGGGCTGTTCGTGATCAGCGTTTGAATCTCCACCGTGTCGCCCGACTTGACGCGCAATACGGGTGCTACCTTCGCGTCGTAGTAGCCCCACGCCACCGTCTTCGGCGTCGGCTTCAGCGTGAACGTCGCTTGGGCAGTTGTTTGCTGCGCTACAAGCAAAGGCAACGCCAATAGAAGGCCGAGAGCGGCGATGCGATATTTCATCAACTCCTCCCGAATCAATCAAAAGCTCCGGCAGCGCTTTTCGCGAAGCGGTGGTGCCACACTTGCGCCGCGCCAATCAGGTTGGCATCTTCGCCCAACGACGCCAGTGCCAATTCCGTCTTCTCGAATGGAACGAAGCGGCAGCCCTTCGCAATCACTTTGCGAATCTCTTCGAGGCGCACACTTTTCATGATGCTGCCGCCCATCACAATCTGCTCCGGCATAAATAAATTAATCAAGTTGGCCAGGCCCAGCCCGAGATAGTGCGCCTCGCGCGCCACGGCCTCTTGCGCCAACAGGTGGCCTTGCTTTGCAAGTTCAAAAATTTGTTTCGCCGTGAGAATTTCCGGGTGCCGCGAAGTTGCCTGCGAGTTGGCATGGAACCACGCCGCCATCGCAGGCCCCGTGGCCAACGCTTCCCAGCAGCCGCGGAAACCGCAGGTGCATTCCGGGCCGAAAGCATCAATCACGTGATGGCCGACTTCGGGATGCGCTCGATCCGCGCCGCGATACAGTTCGCCGTCCAGAATGATTCCGCCGCCAATACCCGTGCCCACGGTGACGTAAATCAGCCGCGACTTCCCTTTTCCCGCGCCCCACGCGGCTTCTCCCAGCGCCGCGGCGTCGCCATCGTTTTCGAGTGCCACGCGCACGTTGAATTCTCGCGCCAAGTCGTTCACCGGATTGCAGCCTTTCCAGCCGGGGAAAAAGTCCACGTCGCCGAATTCACCGGTGTAGGGATAAACCCAGCCGGTCGAGCCAATGCCAATGCCGGAAAGCCCTGTGTTGGCCTGCTTCGCAGCTTCGCGCAGCATGCGAATCATGTGGCGCAGCCCATCGGGATACGCGCGTGCCGCCTCGGTCGGCGTCTCAAGCCGCGCCAGGACTCTGCCCGCATCATCCACGATGCCCGCGGCAATCTTCGTTCCTCCGATGTCCACGGCTCCAATCATTTCTACCCTTTTGAAGCTTTGATTTTCATAGCCTCGTTCAAAAGCCCCCTCGACATGTCATTTCGAGCGGAGCGGCCGACTTTTTCTTCCGCGTTCGCTCCTGCGAACGCGTCGGCCTGCGCAGTCGAGGAATTTCTCTTTTCCCTTCCCTCTTCAACTTTTTAACCTTAAACTTTTCGACTTCTTCTCCCTGTCCTCTGTGCTCCTGCCTGTGTGCCTTCTGTGTTAATTCTTTCCTGTTTCTTTCGGCAACAAGCCGCCCTCGTCTTCCACGACGAAGGCACACAGCCGAAACGTATCGCAATCCACTCCCGAAAGCTGCGCCAGCCGCTCCGCCACAAGCTGCGCGGGGATAATATCAATCAGGAATTGCCACTCGGGCTGAATCGCCGGAAGTTGAAATACCAAATCGGCCGCATCCTCAGGAACTTTCTGCCCAATCAGCATCACGCTCGCGCCAAGTTTCCGCAGATCGCGTGCCACGGCCAAGTCCTGTTCACGCATGCGCGCGCCGTCGATCCACATAGCGAAGCGCATGCCTTGCGTGATGACTTCCAACGGGCCATGGCGGAAGCCGCCGGTGCCCATGGCGGTCGCCGGCGTCTTTACGCCTTCCTCCCACATCAGCCGCGACTCATAGGCGCTCCCAAGGCTCGAACCGCGCGCCAGAAAGTAAGTCGTGCTGCGCGGCGCGAGCCAAGCCGACCTGGCAGTCTGTTCCTGCCAACCAGGAATCGCCCGCCCCGCCTCTGCAACCGCCTGCGTTAGCGACGCTACGAGTTCCGATTCGCGCCGAAAAACGCCCGATTTGTCATTCCGACCCTCAGGCTGCGGTCCTCCGTAGCCTGAGGCGGGGGAATCTGCTTTTTTCTTGCCATTTTGCCCAGGTGTCGCAACCACCGAACTTGCCAGCATCCCCGCCGCCAGCGCCAGCGTCGTATAGGTATTCACGGAAATGGCGTGATCGAAGGCGATGGGAACGACGATGGCCGTATGCGCTGCTTTTGCGAGCGTCCCTTCGACAGCATTGGTTATCCCGACGACGGTGACGCCAGCCTGCCGCGCTTTGGCAGCCAATTGCACAATTTCCGTGCTCTTGCCGCTGCGCGAAATGATAATCATCGCGGAGCCTTTAGGAAACGCGGCGAATCGCAGCAGTTCGTCAGCGTCCTGCAAGTAAACCGGATAAGCATGCTGATGAAAGAGCGCGCTCACGTTGAGCGCCGCATGCCAACTACTCCCGATCCCCGTCAAGTAGATGTGCCGCGCCCCGCGAATGGCGGCGGTCGCCGCCTCCAGCGCGGGCCGGCCACCACCGTCCTGCGAAAGAAGGCCGATGGTCCGCCGCAATTCCTCGGACTGCCGCAGTATGTCTTTCAGAAAATGTGTCATAGATAGTTCAGGCAAAACAACTGTGAAGTCTTCGGAGTCGGCTTCCCTGAAGCTATTCCACGGATTCTTTATAAGACTTGAGAAATATATTCTCCAATGACTCTCTGTGCCCCGTAACGTCCCCCTTGTTTATGATGAAGCGAATGCGTCCCGAGCGTTTGCCAATCCCGATGACTTCAATATCGGCCTTCTTTAATTCCTCTCTTGCCGCGTCCAACTCGCTAATCTTCGCTTCGACTCGCAGGAATTTCTTCTTGGCCTTGAAGACAACAAAGTTATTTGGCCTGTTCCCTTGCTTCAGGCCGATGTAATATTTGTTGTAAGTTAGACTTACGGTGTGATCAATCTCCTTCAGTAATTCCAGACATTCATCGGCCAGGGCAAGGGACAATTCTGAACCTTTCTCTTCCCAATAATTACGGTCAGTCACTTCGCGATCTGATAGTTCCTCTTCTTCTTCCATCGCGTTCGGGGAGATTTCGTCGAGAACCCTTGTGAAGTTAAGAACGATCTTCCCATCCAGCTGTAGCGCGTCAAGTTGTAACGCGATCATTGGAATGGTTCCGTTGAAGAGCGAGATAACATTCAGAAAGCGCGAGGTAATCTTCTCCGCAGCGAGAACAGCGCAATGGTCAAACGCGGGTAGGTGCTTTCGTTCGATATCCCAGTATTCGATGCACCGAATAATATGGCTTTCGTCTACTGGACCAAGCATTATTTCGACTTCGTAACGCTTATCAATTTCAGGATCCTGTAGAAGAAGGTCAAGGCGCCCTGCCCTGGGTTGCATTCTTTCCGTGTCCTTGAGAACCAAGTCTCCTGGTAAGCCTAGAATTGGGGGATCTTTTGCGATTACGTCTCTCAACCAAGCCTCGTCGAATTCCGGATGGTCCTTTAGCGAGATCTTCACTGCTTTAGCGTACTGGAGAGGGCTGGGCATCTTTCCTCCTGATCTTGCGCAAGTTCATTTCTCCGGCTGTCGCAGAATGTTGCGCAGGGAGCAAGTCATTGGCTCTCTGCAACGTGACTGGCCCACCGTACGGTACTCGGTGATAGCTGGAGTCCGACCTTTCCAAGCAGATTCCTGAAGACCGGAAAGTTCTCGTGGGCGCTATCAACGTGGGCCACCCAAATCCTAAGCTTAAGGTGGTTTTCGAGCGCTAATTCTGCTGCCAGCTTCAGCAGGTAACCCCCGTAGCCGTTCCGGCGAAACTGTGGCATTACGAATAGCTCCTCGACGTCCATGAATCCACCACGTTCTACGACGAAGGACCAGCCGATTCTTTCGTTCCGATTGCTAACGAATTCTCGACAATGAAGGAGACCGCCTCCGTGTTCTTGTACAGCCCATGACAGCTGCCGTCCCCGAGCCGGTCCTTGGCCGAGATTCTAGCAAATCTTCCATCCACGCCTCAGTACCGGTTGAATTAAACAGCTTGTAAGGAAGATAGCCGAAGCCTCTATCTCCCCAGCTCGAACCCCAAGAGTTCTGAAACTTTAGCTCCTCCGTATTGTCGTCGTATCCGACAAGAAGTACCGAATGTGCTCCGATTGCTTCATCGGATTCCGAGGCCCACGGTATTCTCCCGTCAGGAGCGTTGAACCATGCCTCTGAAATAACAAAGCTCCCGAGCACTGGTACTTTCAGCCTTGCCAGAACGACCTTGCACTCTCCTAGCGACCGAACCCTTTGATAACGAATGTAGCGATTTGAGCTAGCCAGTCCATCCAGGCCCGGTGGTTCCTGCGGCGGCCAGTCCGAATCATCTCTTTTCCAAGCTTCATCGGGTACGATACCCCACCCGCGCCCGATTCTTAGTGCGGTGATAGGCCAGATACCAGTCGTCCGATCACCGGGGTAGGTGCCTTCAAGCTGTCGGCCTCGAACAAAGAGATACGTTGCGCTAAACATGGGCGCGTTCATTTGGTGTTCTCACTCATGGGTGGGTCATGTCCTCGGGCTTGA
>QHYL01000442.1 GCA_003224105.1 Acidobacteriota bacterium
CGTTCTTTTTTGTCATGCAATTTGCAATCGCTGGGGCCGTCATTGGCTACTATTCCGTTTACCACCATGTGACTCAGAAACAACTCCGCAGGCTGCTGGAATCGGATCCGAAGCTGCTGGTGGGCACGAGCGTCGCCTCCTTCGCGCTGATCCTTCTTTTTCTTTACGTGACACTTTCAGCGCTTCACGGCAGGCCTTTCTGGCGGACTCTTGGCTGGAAAGAACTGAAATCCGATCCGCTTGCGGGGAAAGGCAGGCCCTGGATGTATTTCCTCTCGGGCTGCGGGCTGTCGCTTTTCGTCGCACTCGCCAGTTCGACCGTCAAGGACGCGGAGCATGCCCCTATCCAGGAGTTTTTCAAGAGCCGGAACGGCGCGATGATGCTGATGGCGATGGCGGTGCTCGTCGCGCCCCTCGCGGAAGAAACCATTTTTCGTGGATATCTGTATCCGGTATTAGCGCGGATTATTTCGGCGATTGCCCAGCACTTTGGGATGGAGTGCTCGCAAGCCATTCGGACCGGCGTGGCGTCGAGCATCCTGTTCACCGGCATTCTTTTTGGCCTCATGCACGGACCGCAACTGGGCGAGAACTGGGAATTGGTCGGGCTGCTGATTGTGGTTGGTGTCATCTTTACCTTTGCGCGGGCATGGACGGGCACAGTTTTGGCCAGCTTTCTTCTGCATCTCGGCTACAATTCCATGATTGCGATCACTGCGATCATCGGTACCCGAGGCTTTACACATATGCCTCCGCACTGATGGATTCGTGTTCGGACCGCCCCTCCCATTAGAATAAATAGTGGGGTTTCCACTTCATTCCGCGAGGCATAAGAGAATGTACGTAGCCCAACCGATCGAATGGACGGACCGCGGCGTGGTGATGCTGGATCAGCGGCGGCTACCGGCGGAAGAAATTTCTTACACCTACACCGACTACCGGGAAATAGCGAAGGCCATTCGCGAGATGGTGATTCGCGGAGCGCCGGCGATTGGAGTGGCGGCGGCGATGGGTGTGGCGCTGGGAGTGCTGCATTCCGCCGCGAAATCGGTGGATGCGCTTCGCAGTGAGCTTAGCGAGATTTGCGACAAGCAAGGGATGGTGGAGGAGGCGAAGCAAGTTCACCTTGAAAAAAAAGCGACCGATGAATCCATAGGGCGATTTGGGGCGGAATTCATGCCACGCGAAGGGCAGGTGATGACGCAATGCAACGCCGGCGCGCTAGCCACGGGCGGGATTGGCACGGCGCTCGGCGTGATCCGTGTGGCGTTCGAGCAAGGCCGGAAACTCCACGTTCTGGTGCCGGAAACGCGGCCGTATCTTCAGGGCGCGCGACTGACTGCCTGGGAATTGCACAAGGGCGGGATCCCGCTGACGCTTATCACGGACAACATGGTCGGGCATTTTTTGAAAACGGGAAAAGTGGGAGCGATTGTCACGGGGGCGGACCGCATTGCCGCCAACGGCGACACGGCCAATAAAATCGGCACGTATCAGATTGCCGTTTTGGCCAAGGAAAACAGTGTGCCTTTTTATATTGCAGCGCCGGTTTCGACTTTCGACCTATCCATCCCGGATGGCGGGCACATTCCGATTGAAGAGCGCTCCGCAGGAGAAGTGACGCATTTGCAGGGAGTGCGCATTGCACCAGACGTCCACGCCGCGCACCCCGCATTTGATGTGACGCCCGCGAAGTACATCGCGGCGATCTTTACAGAACGGGGCGTGGCCCGCGCGCCGTATAAGGAATCTCTTCGCGCGCTAGCAGAGATGTCGCAGCAGCACCTTGCGTCACGCGGATAAGCGACCCTAGTTCGGGGGGTTATGCGGGACGAATGACAATGACAGTGCGCTCTCGCTTGCGGAACATCGCGAAGAAATCGAGCAACTGCTTCCACGGAAGATACTTTTTGTTCAGCAACTGCATTCCGTGCGCCGCTTCTGTGCCGGAGAGAATCTCCGCGTGCGCAGGAACCCAACCGCCCTGGACGTCGCCGCGCATGTTGCACGGCGCAATCTTTACGCTGGAATTGTTGCGAATGCGCTTCACTTTTCCGGAGACGCCGATGGTATAGACGTATAGTTTCGCGTCGTTTGAATTGAGTTTCGCGGACGGATCCGCCGCGAACCAGACCGGCGTCTTCACGCCTTCGCCGCTCTTCTTGAAGGTTTCGAGATTCAAGTACTTTTGGCCGGCAAATTCTGCGAATCCCATCGGCATCACCCCGGTTGCCCATTGGATGAGCAATACCATTTCGATGCACGCGATTCTGAATGGGTCACAGCACAAAGGGCAGATCCTTAGCGTGCCCGAGTGCAGGACCGATTAGCTCGTTGACATTACATCACGCAGAGGCAGAATCACTGACTCGCACTGGCCGTTGCCGGAGCCCTGCCAAACCTTTGCGTGGCGTAGCCGACGATCATTCCCACAATACTGCCGGGCAGAATGATCGCGAAGTAGTAGCCGTGCTGCATGTAAGCCACAAGGAACGCCAGTGCAAACCCGACTGCGAGTCCGAACAAGATTCCGAGCGGTACCGAGTTTACCTTGCGGGCGAAGACTCCTGCCGCCACCCCGGCGATCAAGCCTTTGATCGTAGACCCCACGACAATGCCCACCATCATCGAACGGACTGCCGGTGTGAACCATGCTGTCCCTCCATCAATGGCACCGAGCACTGCTCCCAACAGAAGTCCCAGCAAGACTTTGTTCATGCCTTCCTCCGTCTTGATGATTTCTAACTGTCCTATACAACACTTTCCCGGAATCCTTTCAGCTTACCGGTGCATAAAAAACAGAATGAGCACCCGCATCACCAGATAAGCGGCGATGAGTAGGATGAAAAAACGGTACCGGCGATACAACCGCCCCAACTTCTCGAAGAAGCTCTCGCGGTGGGCCGCTACTGCCAAGCCATCGAGATAGCGCGAAATGTCCAGCGCCAGCTCCGAAACGCTGGGATAGCGGCCCTCAGGATCCGGAGCCGCCGCCTTTGAACAAATGGCTTCCAAGGCTTTGCCGAGGTGCTGCTTTCCAGCCGCGTTTGCGGCGGAATCAGAGTTTTTGGTGAGCAGGAAGCGCAGGAGCGCCCCAAGCGAAAAAATGTCGCTGCGCGCGTCCAGGTGTTCGACGTCGCCGCGCGCCTGCTCGGGCGACATGTACCCGGGCGTGCCCATTATGGTGCCATGACCGGTGGCAATGGCTTGCACGCCTCCGCTCGAATCGCCTGCTTTATTCGGTTTCTCGAGGATTGTTGCGTCGGGGTCCGCAATCTGGGATTGCCTGTCAGTGTCTTCTTGCAAGAATTTTGCTAGGCCCCAGTCCATGACCAGGACTTCGCCGAACGAACCAACCATGATGTTCGCGGGCTTCAGATCGCGATGCAGCACTCCATACGCGTGGGCGAATGCCACGGCGTCACAAATGCGAAGGAAAAGCCTGAGGCGTTGCGTGACGGACGAGACGTTCTCAATGTATTGGTCGAGCCGCTGGCCCTGGACAAATTTCATCGTATAGAAGGCGCGGCCATCGTTGAGCGTTCCCACGTCGTGAACGGGGACGATCCCGGGATGCTCAAGCCGCGCCAGCACCAGCGCTTCACGGATCAAGCGGTTTGCCAGATCGGCGTCCGCGCCGGGCACATCCAGAACTTTCAGCGCAACGCGACGCTTCAATTGTTCATCTTCGGCGGCGTACACCACACCCATTCCGCCCCGCGCCACGCGCTCGATCAAACGGTAACGCGTTCCCGTGAGATCGGGGATTTCTGCGCTTTCGCGCAGGCGTTCCACCGCATTATTGGAAAGGAATTTCATCTGGCATTCCCGCCAAATGTGGCTCGCGCCTCTCGCTGGAATTCTTCCTCGCCGCCGCAGAGTTCGCGAAGGCGCTCGAGCGCAATTCTGCGAAATTCGCGGCGCGCCCACGCCAGCGCATTGGTCACGTCGGTCGCTGCGATTGAGTAATCTTTTGCCAGTTGCTGGTAGGAAATCTTGTCGTGGCCCTCGAGGTCGTAAGCTTCGAACAGGCGGAAAGTTCGCTCGCGTTGGCGCGCGTTGCAGAGTTCGCGCAACTCTTCCACCGCCAGGCTGAACAGGCTGCGCAGCCATTCCTTTTCAAAAGATTCCTCGAGCGATTCAGGGGAAGGAATAGCAGCAGGATCCATCACCGGTCCGCCCAGTTCTTCTTCAGCGGCGGCGAAGTCCAAAGCCACGTGCGCGACGCTGCCCCCGCGCTTCTGCCGCCGGCTGGCCTTGTCTTCATTGGAGACGAAGCTATCCACGCAAACGCGCAGATACGTTCGCAGCCGGGCTTTCTTCGGATCGAACTTTTTGAGGAGTTCGCGCTCCAGCACTTCCACGAAGAATCCCTGCGTGAGGTCCTGCGCTTCCTCGGCAGGCCGGTTCCAGCGCAGGCGGACGTATTTGTAGATGGGCCTCCAGTACGCCGCGCAGAGCGTTTCGAGCGCGCGTTCCCGCTCTTCCGCGTCGATGCTGCCCACCCCTTCGATCACAGACCGCCGCGTCGGCGGAAAACGGTCACCGCCGGGTTGAAAGTCTTCGTCGTTCATGTCCCTGGCCCGCTGAAGGACATCAGAAGGTCGTAAAAGTCTATGCAGGAAGCTCGAAGCTGACAAGCGGGGATTAATGTGTGGAAGAGCCGAGTAACATCCAGAAGGAAAAGAAAAGAGTCCAACCTTAGAAAACGCGGTGCCTAGAATACCACTTTGAAGCCGAACTCCATGGAGCGCGGAGCGCCCAGCGCAAACACGCCAGAGCCCAGCCCAACCAGGTTCGAACGATCTCCGCGAGTAGTGCCATTCAAAGTTCCCGCCGTTCCATTCAGGATGCCGCTCAGCGGCTGGCTTGGGGAGTCAAAGTTCTGCCGGTTGAAGAGATTGTAAATGCTAACTTGCGGCTCGACGGTCAGCCGTTCCCATCTATGGGCCGGCTTGATCTTCCACCCGAGCTTCAAGTCAAACGTAAACATGTTGCCGAGACCTTCCTCACCAGTTGGCGGAGCCGCAATCGTGGGAGTGACTGCGCCGAGCGCGATCAGTTGCGCTTGCGTAAAGAGCCCTGCGTCTGCCAGAGCCTGCCCTGCGGGAGTCAGCTTGCCTGCGCCGCTCGAATTCCACTGATTGATCAGCGCTGCAAGTCCACTGACGCCAACACCCCGACCGAAAGAGCCGATCGTTGTGCCCGGGAGGAGGTCGCCGGATTGGCCGCTGGTGTTGCCTGCCAGCGATCCGTCACCATCGAGATCGGAAGTAAGGATGGCTCCCGGCATCCCGTTGGCTGGCGAAGGCAGGAAGAGGTTTGACGGCAGCGAGCTGTACCAATGCGTGATGAAACTCATTGAGGCCCCATGTTTGAAGTCCATTGTCGCGCCGCCCGAAAGCTGATGTCTGCGGTCCAGTCCATTCGGCCCGCGGAGATTCGTATTCCGAAAACTAAATGCGTTATTGATGAAGTCTCCGTCGCGCGCCATGGCCGACAGCCGCGAAAGCGCGTAGGAGACAACAAAGTTCACGCTTTTCATGCCGGGTACCGGGTCAGTTTTTTGCGACGTGAGTTTCATTTGCAATCCGTTGTAAGCGGACCGCCCAATGGGAAAGAGCATTTGGTTCGCGCCAACATTGGGATTGATGCCCGGGAAAGCAGCGCCAGTATCGGGTGTGTTGCTGATCCCGGCCTTGCCTGCAACCGCAGCGGGCAGGCCCCCGAACTTTCCGTATCCTGAGTCGAGGCCGTTTCCGGCGAAGTCGAAAATCGTCGCTGGGCGAGGAACGTAGGGGTTGTTGGGGTCCGGCGGAGCGCCGGTTGGATCGTTAGGACAGAGAGTGACCGCTTGATTGATTGTGGTGACTCCGCAGTTCGCAAGCGTCAGGGCAATTGCGTGTTGGGCCGCGTTTAAGTTCAGGAAGCGTGAATCACCGACATGGTTTGTGTCATAGCCTAGCAAACTGTGCAGACCTACGTTGCGAATATAATCCACCGAGAGTACCGTGCCCGGCCGGAGTTCGCGCTGCACGCCAAGGTTGAATTGCATAGAATACGGCGTGCGGTAGCTCGGCGCTAAAAGCTCAGTCCCAGTATTGTTGAAGGAATCCGCGAGTATGTTGCCAATGTAGCCAGGGTTGCTCTGCGCTCCCGCGGCCAGAGTTGCCTGTTGCAGGGCCGCTTCGATGGCTTTCGCATCGTTGACAACGCTCCCGATCGGTTGACCGCAAACCTGTGTCGCGATGTTCTTGCCGTTGATCGTGGTTTGGAGCGAGCCATCTGGCATGGCGATACCACCCTGGCTGCAAACTTCTTGAATGGCAAAGAAAATGCCCTTCTTCAGTCGCGGTGGCCGGTCAAAGAGAATGTTGTTCCAAATTGCGTTCTCGTAATAAATCCCAAACCCTGCTCGAATCGCGGTTTTTCCGTTCTTCCATGGGTCCCACGCCAGCCCGATCTGCGGCCCAAAGTTTTTGTTCGGTTGGCGTATCCGTTCACCCAGTCCCGGTCCAAACTGATCGAGCAGATTGCCGGTGCAATTGGGGACGGATGCAGAGCAAGGGACCCGAGCAAGGTCATTGTCCGTCCGCCCTGTATCGCGCACATAGCGCAACCCGATGGTAGCTGTCAGATTCGTACGCAGCTTCCATTGATCACCGAAATACGCAGTGAATCGGGTGTCCGACGATCCGCCAGCCGGAAACCCAAATCCCGGTTTTTCAGTAAAGAAGCCTTGGCCGTTTCCAATCAAAATGGCGTCAACTGGATAGGTCAGCGGGTCCGATTGGCCGGCAGGAGTCAGTGAGGTCACGATCGGTGCCGTCCCAACAAAGGCCGCAAAGACGACTCCCTGAATTCGATTCACGCCGGCGCCGTACCGTAATGTGTGCCGCCCGAAGCTGATGCTACCGTCGTATTTCGCCTGTTTGTTGCTCTGAAATGTTTTCTGAGGCGCCAGGAAGTTAGGACCGGAACAGAATGCATCCACTCCCGCACCCAAACAGGTGATGTCGCCGCCAATGGCAATGGCAATCCCTGGGGCAGGGTCTGTGATCCCCGTTCCCAGTACTGCGTCGACGATTCCATTTTTGAATTTCGTGTAGCCGAACCGAATGTCGTGCGAAAACCGGCCGGTGTTGAAGTCGACTCCTGCCGCGTGCACGGGAGTATGATCAACGTTCTTGAAGGGGGTAAAGGTATTGGGAATGACACCGCGAACAACGCTGTTCTGCTCAAAAGAAAATCGGTAGAACAGTTTGACGGTTGGCTTCGCCTGCCAGTCGAGCTTCCCTATAGGCTCCAGGTCCCGGAACGGCGCGTTGTAATTGCCGTTAAAGGAATTGAAGGGGGCGGGGAACACCTGCGCTGCCTGCAAGTCCTGGTGGGTCCGCTCCAGGCCGCCGAAAAAGA
>QHYL01000443.1 GCA_003224105.1 Acidobacteriota bacterium
CGCGGGCGGAACGCCGGTGTATGTCGAAACGCGCCCCGAGGACGGCTTCACGGTGCGGGCTTCTGGGATCGAGAAAGCAATTACGCCAAAGACGAAACTGCTGATCGTGAACTCGCCGTGCAATCCGACGGGAGGCGTGGTTCCTCCGGAAGAGTACGAGCGCATCCTCGCGCTTTGCAAAAAGCGTAACGTATGGCTGATGGGCGACGAGTGCTATTCGCACTTCACTTACGAGCCGCACAAGCCTTACTCCATCGCCAGCGCAAATGGCGCGAAGGAAAGAGTCATCATCATCGGCTCGATGTCGAAAACGTTTGCCATGACCGGATGGCGCATCGGCTACACGCTGGGGCCGGAAGCGCTGATTCAGGCGCTGATTAAATTGCAGAGCCAGTCCACATCAAACCCGACTTCCATCGCGCAGTACGCCGCATTGGAAGCTATGACCGGTACGATGGCCACGGTGCCGGTGATGCTTGCGGAATATGCGAAGCGGCGCAAGCGGATCGTCGAAGGATTGCGCGCGATATCCGGCGTCACTTGCGAATGGCCCGGTGGAGCGTTTTATGCGTTCCCGAACATTTCGGAGCACTTGGCGAATGGCGGTGGGCGGTCGGCGCTGGCGAAGTCGGACACGGAAATTGCCAAGATGCTGCTGGACAGGGCGCACGTTGCGGTGGTTCCGGGAGAAGCTTTTGGCGCGCCGGGGTACTTGCGCTTGTCGTACGCGACGTCGATCGAACGCATCGAGGAAGGGTTGCGGCGGCTCGAACGCTTCTTTGCGCGCGCGGAAGCCGCCGCGTAGACTGTGAAGCCCGAGCCCTTTCGAATCGAGCCGAAATTTGTGGAGAGCATCTGGGGGATGCGCTCGCTTGCGCCGCTGTTCCCGAAAAAAACAAATTTGGCGGAGCCGATTGGCGAAGTCTGGCTCACTGCTGTCGATTGCAAAGTTGCGACTGGCGCATTCGCAGGAAAAACTCTGGGCGAAGCATGGAAAGAGATGCCTGCCGAATGGCGCAGCACGCGGTTCGCGGAGCCTGGCGATTTTCCCCTCCTCATCAAATTCATTTTCCCGAACGACAAACTTTCGATCCAAGTTCATCCCGACGATGCTTACGCCGCCGCGCATGAACAAGCAGCCGGCGGCCGCGGCAAAACCGAGATGTGGCACATCCTTTCTGCTGAGCCCGGGGCTTCACTCCTACTCGGCCTCAAGCCGGGCGTTACAAAAGAGTCTTTTTTAGAGGCACTTAAGAATCAAACACTAGAAGATCTGTTTGAGCGTCATTTTGCCTGTCCCGGTGACACATATTTCGTCCCCGCCTGTACTCCGCACACTATTGGTCCGGGAATGGTCATCTGCGAAGTGCAAGAATATTCTGACCTGACCTACCGCGTTTACGATTACGGGCGCGTGGACGCAAGGGGAAAACCGCGCGAGCTTCATATTGAGAAGGCACTTGCGGTTATGAACTTCGACGGTGCGCATGAGTTCAGGACCAGATTTCTACCGGCAAAACGGGAAGGCATGGATCTCGCGAAAGACGACAAAGGAGGCTCCTTACTGGCAGCCTGCAAACATTTTGCCGCATGCAAATGGGATATCTCCAGACCGCACAAACGCCAGTCTGTGGATCTGAAGTCTTCATTCAGCTTGTTTGTTTTCCTGTCGGGAACAGGCGAGCTTGTTTGGCGAGGAGGACGTTCGACGTACTCTGCGGGTGAATGTTGGTTTCTAGGCGCAGAATTTGAGGAATGCTCCGTAGTGCCCTCGCGGCCGACGAGTATTCTGGAAGCTTATGTTCCGGACGTGCCTCTGCTATTGAAACAGCTCAAGCGTGACGGTGTGGACGAAGACAGTCTGTCGCAAACAGTTTTTCCCTAGATTTTTCTGTTTCTGTCTGTGCTAGATTCACTTGAATCCATGCTCAAAGAAATCCTCCCCACGCACGCGGTGATATTGGCAGGCGGACGCGGGACGCGGTTTTGGCCGCGGAGCCGGACGCGCACGCCGAAGCAACTGCTTAACATTGTGGGCAAAGAAACCATGCTGGAGCAGACGGCCGCTCGGCTGCTCCCGTTGATTCCTGGCGAGCGCATTTGGACGGTGACGAACACGGAGCAGGCGGCGGCCGTTCAGAAGCAAGTGCCTGCGGCTGCGCGCAAACGCGTGCTGATCGAGCCGAAGGGATTGAACACGGCCGTGGCGATTGGGCTGGCCGCCATTCATGCGCGACATGTTGCGCGAGGCGATGCGCTGCTCGCGGTTTTGCCTGCGGATCATTACATTGCGCAGCCGGAAAAGTATCGAAAGATCGTTGCCGCGGCACTGGATGTAGCTCGCGAACCAGGACGCATGGTGGTTTTCGGGATTCCGCCGACGCGGCCGGAGACGGGGTTCGGTTACATCGAGCGCGTGGGGGAGCCGATTTCTGCCAATGGCTTTCCGGTTTTTGCGGTGAAGCGCTTCACGGAAAAGCCGGCGCTGCCGTCCGCGGTGGAATACGTGGCCTCCGGCAAGTATCACTGGAACGCTGGGATGTTTTTCTGGCGCGTCTCGACGTTCCTCGACAATCTGAAAAGCTTTCTGCCCCAAACACATGCGGCGCTGGAAGAGCTCTCTGCGCTGATTGGCAAGCGCAGTTACGAAACTCAGCTTCGCGCGATGTACCAAAAGCTGCAGAGCATTTCCGTGGATTACGCGGTGCTCGAACCGGCCACGCGAACCGAAGGCCCGCCGCGCGTGTTTGTGATTCCCGCGGAAATCGGCTGGAGCGATATTGGCTCCTGGGCGGCGGTGTACGAACTCCTTGCGAAGAAAAATGGCGAGAACGTGCTTGCGGGGTCGGGCCACGCGCTCGACGCCGAAGGGAATTTTTTGTGGGCGCCTTCAAAATTCGTAGCCGTCATCGGGGTCCGCGACCTCGTAGTGGTGGAAACGCTTGACGCGCTGCTCATTTGCCCGCGCGACCGCGCCCAGGACGTCGCCAAAATGGTGAAATACCTTGAAGAGAAAAAGCGCTCCGACCTTCTCTAATCTTCCCCTGGCCTTAATCTTCCTCGGATTCCCGGATCACCGATTGGAGTCATTTTGCAGTGCCTGGCCGCGCCGGCGATCCAGGCGAGATTAGTCAAAATAAGGGAGAACCGCAGTAGTGCTGTAGTGGACTTCGTCCACACTTCCTGTTTCCTTTACAATTCTTCCCATGTCCAAAAACTATCTCCAAGCCGCCGTCGAGATTGCCCAAGGAGCCGGCAAGATCCTCATGGAGGAATTTTCGCGCCCGCTTGACATTCGCTACAAAGGCGACGAAGCCGACATCGTCACGCAGGCCGACAAGCGCTCCGAGCAATTCATTGTCTCCCGCATCAACGAATATTTTCCCGGCCACGCCATCACCGCGGAAGAGGGCACGGGCCAGGACACCGCTTCCGAATTTCGCTGGCATGTTGATCCGCTCGACGGCACCACGAATTTTGCCCACCAGTATCCCTGCTTTTGTGTTTCCATCGCGCTGGCGCAACGCGACACGCTGCTCGCCGCCGTGGTGTTTAATCCTTACTACAATGAGCTGTACACCGCCGCGCGGGGCGAAGGCGCCACGGTCAACGGCAGAAAAATCGCCATCTCAAAAGTTGCTACGCTTTCAACGAGCTTGCTTTGTACCGGGTTTCCCACGCGCAATCGCAAGCTCAGCCCGAATCTGCAGTATTACGGCGAATTCACGCAGCGGTCGCATGGCGTACGCCGCGATGGCTCCGCCGCCCTGGATCTTGCGTCCGTCGCTTCCGGCCGCTTCGATGGTTTCTGGGAATTTGGGCTCAACAAGTGGGACGTCGCCGCGGGCATTCTTCTTATCGAAGAGGCGGGCGGCAGAGTCAGCGATTTCGAGGGGAAGCCGTACGAACTGGGCGGGCCTGTGATTCTGGCGACGAACGGGAGCATTCACGAAGAAATGCGCAAAGTCGCGCTGGAAATTTCGCGGCGCACGCGAACTCCCGGCTGAGAGGCGCCGCACACCTCATCAGAAACTTATAGTGTGCCTACGAATTTCTCACTACGCGCGGAAATCTCGCCAAAAGTCGTAGCGCTGGTGCCGACGCAACAGTTCCTGGCGATCGGCTTAATCGTCACGTTTGAATCGCATTGAAGACCTCAGCTTATTCGTAACGGAGCGCGACCATAGGGTCGACATGCATGGCGCGGCGGGCGGGGAAGTAGCAGGCGGCGAGGGCGACCAGCCCGAGGAGTGATGCAACAGCGAAAAATGTAAGTGGATCAAACGGGCGCACGCCGTAGAGAAGGCTCCCGAGATAACGTGTTACGCCAAGCGCGACTAAAATGCCGAGCATCGCGCCGGCGGCGGACAATGCGATTCCTTGCCCAACGATGAAACGCACGATATCTGCAGGGCGCGCGCCGAGGGCCAGGCGAACTCCGATTTCACGCGTTCGCCGCGTCACTTCGTAGGAGAGCAGGCCGTAGAGACCGATACAAGCGAGCAAAAGAGAAAGAGCGCCAAAAAAACTCGACAAGCGCGCAATCAGGCGCTCCTGAAACAGCGATCGTTCAATTTGCTCCGACTCCGTTTTCATGCTGAATAGCGGGAGGTTATCGTCGAGCTGGCTCACCGCGCTACGAACTGCGGGAATGACCGTTCTTGGATCAACCGCGGTGCGCACTTCAAATACAGCCTCGCCTCCTCCAGCGGGAACGAACAGCGTTGGCGCGATTTCACTACGCAGGTTTCGAAACTTTGTGTCACCGACGATGCCCACGATCTCGCGGCTTACAAGCTTATGGCCGGTACCGGTTATGCGCCGCCCCAGCGGATTCTGACCCTTGAAAAAGGTCCGGGCAAACGCCTCGTTGATCACCGCGGGTTCCCATTTGGTATCCGGCGGCAGAGAGAAATCCTGCGCGGTGAACAAACGGCCGGCCATCAGGGGGATTCCCATGGTTTCGAAGTATCTAGGCCCCGCGTTAAGGCCGATCGTCGCGTGCGAAGTGTCCGGCGCTTCTCCTTCGATACCAAAGCTGGTGTTCCAATAATTGCCACTCAGCAGATCATCAAAGGAATAGGTCGCGGAAAGCACTCCGGGACTTGCTTCGAGACGCGGCAAAAGCTCCGAGTACAGACTCTTGGACCGCGGCCCGTTGTAACCGTTGAGCGCCGGGTCCATCCTAAAGAGCAGGATATTGCGGGTGTCAAAGCCAGGATTGATGCTTTTCAGATTTTGCAGTGTGCGGACAAGCAGGCCAGCGCCGGAAAGAACCAGAATGGCGAGCGCGACTTGCGCGATCACAAGCGTGCCTCCGAGGTTCAACCATCCGCCGCTGGAGGTGCCAGTCCCAAGCGAGGCGGGGTTTGCTTTGAGCGCCGGAGTCAAATCCAGCCGCAGACCGCGAAACGCGGGCGCGAGGCCGAACAAAATTCCAGTCAGAATAGAAGCCAGTGCGGTGAATGCAAGCACGCTGGGATCTAAACGCACCGCCAAATGGGAGGGCCACAATCCTCCGCGAGACATAAACGCGACAAGCGATGGCGCACTCCACTGGGCGAGAAGGATTCCCGCGATCCCTCCTACAGCAGAAAGAAGCACGCTTTCCGTGAGCAATTGCCTTGCGATTCTCGCGCGCCCGGCGCCCAGAGCCAGGCGCACCGCCAGCTCTCTTTGCCGCGTGGCTGACCGCGCCAGCATCAAGCCTGCGACGTTAGCGCAGGCCACTAACAGAACCATGCCGACTGCGGTCATCAGAATGGCCAAGGGAGTGGAAAACTGTTCGCGCAGCCCGCTGATGGCTTGCGGTGCGGGCATGAGGACCAGGCGCGGCGCATCTTCGGCCTTGAATAACTCTTTTGACTTGTCGAGAACATCATTGTGGAACAGAGCGCCGGCGGCGGCTTGCGCTTGATCAAGAGTGATGCCTCCCTTGAGCCGCGCGACGGTGTATACCCACCAGATGTCATCGCCGGCTTGTAGCGAGGGATGATCTCCGCTGACGTGGCCGTATAAATCCATTCCAAGCTGCGGGCTAGCTGACAGGGGAAGCCAGATCGCGCGTCCCCGGGCGGGGTCTATGCTGGGAAACTCTTTCGCTGCAACCCCAACAATCGTCACCGGAACGCTGTTCAGCCAAATTGTTTTTCCTACCGCGGCGGGATCGCCACCGAAGGCGCTCTGCCAGTAGCCGTATCCCAGCACGGCGACCACCGGCGCGCCGAGCGTATCGTCGGAAGGACCGAATGTTCGCCCGACTGCGGCTCCGACGCCTAGCGTCTCAAAAAAATCCCCGGAAACCATTTCGCCTTGCACAAAAGTGGCTGGGCCGTTGCCTCTCAGGTTGAGTCCAACGTTTCCGCACAGCCCTGTCACGCTGGAAAATGTGTCTTGAAGCGACTGAAATTGATGGAACATCG
>QHYL01000724.1 GCA_003224105.1 Acidobacteriota bacterium
CATCCTGAACGAAGGGAATCTTTCTCGTCATGCTGGAGCTTAAGTCCGCAAGAACTACGAATGAGACGGGTACACGCTCTTGATCGAAGTAAAGTATTCTCTGTTCAATTCCATCCTCGAAGAGCCGGAAGTCACTCTTCTTTAGACCTGTGGCCACAGCACCTTTGTCGTCGAAAATCGTTACGGGAATCTGTACCAACTCAACGTTTGCTACAATTTCAACGGGCGCTCGGGCCTGCGCGCACACCACAGCCCCGCCTTTCGCTCCTACAAACGCGCAATAAACAAGAAAGAACGCCGCTGCCCGGCTTGCTGCCATTGCCCTCTCCGAACCTTGCACCCTGTCGACAGCTATATCCCTTAACTCAGGTTCTGTCAATGACAAGCAGCAAACACAAACGTTGCTCCGCCGCGCTTCCTTAGGACAAGAAAGCCCTTGTATATAGGCCAGTCTTCCGCCAACTGGGCGATTCGCAAGAATTGAGCTCAGTCTGTCCGTCGGCAAAGGCTCATAGCCCCTGTTATTTTTGCCAGTGTTCTCTACGCTGCTCAGCACATAGGTTTTGGAAATCGGGTGGAAAATGCGACGGTTCAAATCAAGAAAAGCTACTAACCTATCCGCTGACAAAGCGATTCGGTTGTTCAATCAGGGCGATATCCAGGCATTTGAGTCAATCTATCGAACCTACTGCGAGTTCGTTCATCGAATCTGCCTGCGCATGTTGCGGGATCCGGCCGAGGCCGACGATGCAGCCCAGGATGTATTCGTCTGCGTATTTCGAAAAATCAATACCTTTCGAGGAGAATCGGCTTTTTCATCGTGGCTTTATCGTTTGACAACAAACAGCGTCCTCATGCGCTTTCGCAAAAAGAAACACACGTGGATTTCTCTGGAGGAGCGTGGAGACGATGACGGTGCCTCGTATAGCGAGATCGAAGCGGTGGACTTGAATTTGAGCGGCGTGTTGGATCGGATCGACCTCCAATCCGCCATCGCGGTCTTGCCAAACGGTTACAAAACAGCTTTCGTTCTCCACGATATTCAAGGTTACGATCACCGCGAAATCGCCAAGATGTTCGGATACTCGACGGGAAACTCCAAGTCCCAATTGCACAAAGCCCGTCTTCGGCTAAGAAGTCTCCTTTACAGCGTGCCCCAGAAGGGATGCAGCAAGACGTAAGACTCAAGCAGCCCGCGCAAACTGAGAGCGTTCGCGGCTTGCAGGAGGCGAAGTGATGTTTCACGCGCCGTTTAGACCTGTCGACGGGCCTGCTCGTGTCGTGGGAAATCGCCGTTGCGACAAACACTAAGGTCGCGTGCTTTGCAGGCCTCGGGGCTGGCGATAGCTGTAGGGTGTTTCTGGTTGCTCGCAGAACCTATTTTGGAAGCGGTGGACTGAAACGGCACGCTCACTGGGGATGAAGCGGTCATTCTGGACGCCACCCCTTACACTTAGGCGACTAGAGAACGCCCCGGTCTTCCCTCAGCTTGTATTGCCTCACCACCTAATCCCCATCGTAACCGGAAGTAACTGCGTGGAGACTCGACCGCCTTGAGGTGAATAGTGGTAGCGGGCTTCGATATAAAATTTCAGACCGAATGCCTGTCCGGCTGTGATGCCAATGCCCCCGTTTACTCCTCCAGAACTTATGCCTGTGCTGGCAAGTACGACAGATCCGTTCTGGCAACTGAATCCCCACCAGCCCCATGCCGGGACGCATGCAGTTCCTGGCGGCACGGCGAAATTTTTCAGTTCGGCACGCCGATAATACCAACCTCCGCCCCCAATAAAGTAATAGCCGAAACGTTTTCCCCCTCCCGTGCTACATGAATTCTCCTACGATCGAATGGTGGTTTCCCAGGTTGGGCCCGGCCCCAGCCTGGAAAGTCCCGCCTACGCCGGCGAAATTGCCGGTGGGATCCATGGGAACTCCAATGCCTCCACCTATATGTATATTAACCGCGCTTAAGTGGGACTCCGTCGCTTGATCATCGTCCGCATGGGCGGGGATTGCAAAAAGCACGGCCACTAATCCGACGACAAAAAGGTTCTTCCTCACCGTCCGACACCTCCTCCTTTGGAACTCTTTTGCATTTAGCCCGCGTCGCTGTTCCCTGTTTCTGCCCGCATCACGCCTCATACTCTGCTTTCATTCCCGCGCGCGGAACTGTCAAATCTGACAGCTCTTTCCTTTGGTAAGTTGAACTATCGATTGGAGTTGCGAAGGAGGAAGCAGTACTTATTTCACTGGATGCGAGGTGAAATCACGCTCTGCGCGAAGCCTTCTTACCCTTCACGACTTTACTGCACTCTAAGACTCGGCTCTCGCGCTTTGAGGGGGGCGCTGCAGCGCCATCTCAACCGCACTCATCTGATGCAGCCACCAAGATTACGCGCCCCTAACTCAATCGCGCAGGCCAAGGGACTCAATTTGCTTTGTGGCTTTTCGCTCTCGTTTGGGCTCTGAGATTCTTTCTTTCTCATCTACGGAGAAAAGAACGTAGTTACTGAAGCTGTGGCGCCGGTGCATACGCTTTCCTCTCCAGTCGGAATACATTTCGGCGCTCTGAGGCAACCACATTTCAACGTCTCGACTCTTGAAACGTACGGGGCCATATTCCACCACCGTGTGATCGACAAAAAGACGGATTTGCTGCAGCGTGCTAACCAGATCTGTTTCCATGCGCACAATCTGGTAGCTATCCGTCGCGATCCACGCGCGCCCTCGCAATGCAACTGGATAGGAAGGGCCATTCCTGCCGATTTGATACGCGCGCGTGGTATTTGGCTTGTCCGGCCTCTGCTGGAAGTGAACTTGCCATGCCGGGATTCCATTCCATCGCCCCAAACCCTCGCAACTCATTGCGAAGTGTCCCCCGTTACTCGGGTGAAAAATTAAGGCCATTGCTGGTAGCCCGCGTGTTTCAATGCCGCCCGGGAATTCTGAAGGCGCATCCTTGTTGGTTCGATATTCCAGCACATCGAAGTAACCTGGCCTGTATTC
>QHYL01000725.1 GCA_003224105.1 Acidobacteriota bacterium
CAATCGGCAGGGATTGGCGAGAAGTGCAAGATAGATAGCTAGATTCAACGCGAGCGAGGCATCGCCTCCTGCACGGTGTCTTCGTCTGCGCCAAGAGGAGAGGTTGTGTCATGTCAAAGCGCGAATCCCGGTTAGTGTCCTTCTATAGTTCGGTAAGCAAACTAAATAGAATCGCAGGCGTCATCCTGCTTTGTGCGGCTTTCGTTTCATTGGCGCCGAAATGCTCTGCGCAGGTACTTTACGGGTCGTTGACCGGTAACGTCACGGACCCCACTAAGGCAGCGGTGCCTGGAGCGCAAGTGGAGGCGCTTAATGTTGCCACGGGGGTGGCACGCCAGAGCAGCACGGATGATGCCGGCGTCTACCGATTCGGTGAACTTCTGCCGGGCATTTACAAGGTCACGGTTACGGCCACGAACTTCGGCCCAAAAGCTATCGAGAATATTCGCGTGGATGCCAACAACCTTGTCCGCGTTGATGTGGAGTTAGCTCTGGCGCAGCAAGCCGCCACCGTTACCGTCACAGAAGCGGCTCCCTTGCTCCAGACCGATCGTGCGGATGTCCACACGGACTTGAGTTCCAGGGAGATTGCGGATTTGCCAATCCTGGCGTCGAACGGGAGGAACTTTCAGTCTGCCTATCGGATTATTCCGGGAGTCGGCTTTCTCGGGGAGAACAATTCCGCGTCAGGAAGTCCGCAGCGGGGGATGACAGCCAATGTCAACGGGCTTTCGATCAACAACAACAACACGCGGATTGATGGAGCTGTTGACACCTACACATGGCTTCCCGCCAATGTGGCGTACATCCCTTCCGCTGACGCGATTGAAACCGTCAACGTGGTTACTAACAATTTTGACGCAGAGCAGGGAATGGCCGGCGGAGCGGCCGCGACGGTCACTATCAAATCGGGCACAAATCGGTTTCACGGGGACGCCTTTGAGTATCACACCGATAACAAGCTCCGCTCGCGAAACTATTTCCGCCCGGCGGCCGTTCAGCCCGTGAAACCAAAGAATATCTTTAACCAGTACGGCGGAGTCCTCGGTGGGCCCATCAAGAAGGACAAGTTGTTCTTTTTTGGGGCGTATGAAGGCACGAAGATCCGAACGGCCAGCGGCGCTTCCAAAAGCGTCGCTCCGCTCTCCATCCGTAACGGCGATTTTTCGTCACTGATTCCTGCGGGGACCGATTGCAATGTCACGCACGTGGCCGGATGCATCTACGATCCGAACACGGGCAACGCAGATGGAACAGGCCGTACCGCTTTCCCAGGAAATATCATTCCGGCGAATCGCATTGATCCAGCCGCAGCCAAAATGTTGTCTTTGGTTCCGCAACCCAATGTTGGGGATCCCAATAGTGCTACGAATATTACGAACAACTTCATTCCGACCGGAGCGCCGCAGTACAACCTGAGCCGGGCTGACATCAAGGTTAATTACCTGCCGAACAAGAGGTCCATGGTGTTTGGACGCTACAGCATCTCGCCTTCCCTGATCTTTGACCCACCCGCCCTCGGGCCGGCCGGTGGCGACGCTACGGGCGGCGGACAAAACGGGAACGGAACCAGCAGGACGCAAAGCGTGGGGCTTGGAGGAAGCTACCAGATCAGTTCGACAATGCTTTGGGACATGAACGCCGGTTATACGCGACTGCGTTTGGGCGCCACCAACATTGACATTGGCAGTAATTTCGGGTCAGATCCGCTGCCGAATGGATTGGGGATCCCGGGAACTAATGGGACGGACAAGCTTTACGGGGGTATTCCCGCCTTCCAAATCTCAAGTTGGGCGAACCTTGGAAACGCCGCTTCGGTTTGGAGTATTACCGCAGTGGCATCAACCATTTCCAGCCACAGGGAGGCACCTTCGGCACGCCGCGCGGCACGTTCGGCTTCGACGGTAGTGTCACTACCTTGAATGGCGGCGCGGCCGCGAACGCTTACAACAGCCTGGCTCAATTTTTGCTGGGTCTTCCCCAAAGAGACGGAAAGGTCATCCAGAACGTGATTCCAAACGCTTTGCGATTTACGACGTGGGCTTGGTATGCCCGGGACCGGTGGCAAGTGACTCCCAAGCTGACGTTCAGCTATGGCTTGCGATGGGAGTATTATCCTTTCGCGACCAGCGACCATACCGGCGCGAAGTTTTTTGACCCCACCACAGGCAATGTCTTCATCGGCGGAATCGGTTCCGTCCCCGAAGATGATGGTGTTGATGTGGGACACGGCCTATTCGCTCCGCGAATCGGGATTGCTTACCGGCTGACTAGCAAAACTGTGCTTCGCGCGGGATATGGAATCAGTGTGGACCCCAATAACTTCCGAGCCCTTCGGGACACTTATCCAAACATAACGAACATTGATTACCAGGCCATTTCCATCTTCAAGAGCAGCTTCGCTCCGTCAACGAGCCTTACAGGCACCAATGGCAGCCTTGCTCCGTATCCTGGGCTCACCACCGGGATCGTTTTGATTCCCTTCACGGGCTTCGGAAATGGAATCGTCCGCCTTCCCAACAACGTGGGTACGACGACCGTCGCGAACCCATTCCATCGAGGCTATGCGGAGTCGTTCAACCTAGTGGTGGAGCGCGAGTTCTTCGGCTGGGTGGGTGAAGCGGGCTATGTGGGTACTCGCGGAATCCGCATACCTTTAGGGCTCAATATTAATGCGGGGCCAGTGGGCGGCGGCACGGCTGGGCGGCTGTTGAATGCGAATCCCTCAGTGTGCCCGACGGACAACTGCTGGGGCGACATCAACGCGGTGACGCCGTTCAAGGTGAGCTATTATGATTCCCTGCAAACGAAGCTCACGCGGCGATTAAGTGGCGGAGCAGAGCTCGGATTTGCATACACATTCTCCAAAGCCATCGACTACGGCGAAAATGAAGGAGCTGTGTTTCATCCTTTTCCCGCCAATTGGGGAGACAACAAGGCGCTGGCCGGTTTTGATCGCACGCACAACTTTCAAGCTTACGGCGTCTACGAGCTGCCGTTTGGCCGCACCAAACGCTGGGCCCAGCATGGCATTGTAAATATCCTGGCCGGCGGGTGGCAGTTGAACTGGATTGGGAGCGTATACAGTGGAGTTCCGCTGACTATCACGAGCAACGTGAACTCTTCAAATGCACTCGGAAGCACAAATACGCCCGACTTGATCGGCCCGATCGTGATCCTCGGACATGTTCAAGCGCGAGATCCAACCACAGGGAAATTCGTCAATTGCGCGGCCACGAACACATCGTGCCAGTATTTCCAGGCGAGTTCCTTCGCGCAAGTTCCGGCGGGCCAGGTGCGCTACGGTACCGCTGGGCGCGACATTCTCCGCGGTCCCGGTTTCTTCGATTTGGATACGGGCTTGCAGCGAACCTTCCGCATCACCGAGCATGT
>QHYL01000726.1 GCA_003224105.1 Acidobacteriota bacterium
TTTCCTGGTTCGCGCGCTCGAAACGCGCAGCGGCTTCAGAGAAGTATTTGTGCAGCCCGTGGCCGGCAATTCCGGCACTGCTCTGGGCGCCGCACTTCTTGCTCGCAAGCGCCTTGGCTCTCGTGCGCGGCAGCCTATGCCTCATCTCTACCTGGGCCCCGGCTTTCCCTCGGGCGCGATCAAGGCCGTCCTCGACAACTGCAAAATCATCTACAAGTATCCTTCCGGAGAGGAGCAACTCTTTGCTGAAGTGGCGCACATCCTCTCGCGGGACAAAATCGTTGCTTGGTTCCAGGGGCGCACTGAATTCGGCCATCGCGCTCTTGGCAACCGAAGCATCCTGGCTTCTCCATTTTCCGAGTACGTCATCGAAAACGTCAACCAGTACATCAAGCACCGCGAAGACTTTCACCCTTTTGCGTTTTCCGTGCCTGCGGAAGCCGTTCCTCGCCTCTTCGATTGCTCCGCGAATTGCCGTTCCATGGCTTCGCTCGGCAAACTCAAGCCCGATGCCCCTCAGGAATTGCAGCGCTTTTCCTTTGAAGGCGGCCAAGTCCGCGTTCACGCCGTCGAGCGCGAAGCCAACCCACGCTTCTGGCGACTGCTCCACAAATTTGGCGAACGCGCTCCGGCGCCCGTGCTCTTCAATACATCCTTCAATCTTTTCGGTGAACCTCTCGTGTCCGATCCGCGCGAAGCCATCCGCAGTTTCTATTGCGCTGGCATCGACACCCTGGCCATCGGCGACTTCCTGATTGTGAAGTAGCTTTCGAGGCGAAGCGTGAAGTCATTCTCGAATTCTGTTCGCTCGGTGTCCGCCAAAGGCATGAATCGTTCTTGTTCCGGCTAAGACTTCGCCCGCGTGCTGCACGCCTCGAGGAATGAAGTATTCCTCGCCGGCTCGAATCGCAATTCTCCGGCCATCGATGATCAGCGTGTAGCAGCCTTGCACCACGAGCATGTATTCGTCGTAATCGTGAGCATGAGCAGCCGACGCCGCCGCCTCATGACACTTCCAAAACGCCATTTGGCTTTCGTCCGCACCGTCATAGACATAGCCTTCCACGCCGGGCGTGGCCTGGCTGGATGTGGCGATTCGGTTGGCTGCGGCGCGCATGAATTCTGGAAAGTCATCCATAAGTCAAGTCCCTCATCCTTCGAAAATGACCTGAGCCAGTCCACCCAGCGCACGCCCCGCCGCCAGCCCGTTCCCAGCGCTTTCATCCCCGCTTCTTTTGCCGCGAACCGCCCCGCGTACCGCTCATACTTATTCTTGAATTGCTCGCAATACTCCCCCTCTTTCTGTGTATATAGCCGTCGCAGAAACGGCTCGCCGTGCCGCTCGATGGCCTTCTGAATACGATCCACTTCGGCAATGTCCACTCCCATTCCGATGATCAAAGAGGCCTCCAACGGCTCGCGTTCGGTCCATCTCAACCCGGTTCAACCCCGGTTGAACCCCCGATGAACCCCAGTTCAACCTTATTCGGCCGCCCCGATTATACTGTTACTGTCGCAATGCCAACGAACACGTTGAAAACTCGCCACAAGACCGGCAGCAAAGGCGCTGACCGCAAGGGTGCGGGCCGCGCTTCCACGTCCAAAGGCACGTCCAAAGGCTGGACCGAACGCAAAGTCAGTGGCCTGCAAATCCTTCAAGCGAATGCTCTGACAACCCCCACCTGGCTGATCCACGGATTCAGCACGCGGCCTGGTGGCGCAAGTGACCTGGCCGGCGAAAAGGTCCTGAATCTTGGTTTCGCGGAATGGGACGCCAAAGAAAATGTTCTCGAAAACCGCCGCCGCTTCCAATCCGCCCTTGGCGCAGACAGTTTCACTCTCATTGCTCTAAAACAGATTCACTCGGACGTCATCCATCTCTTCGAAGACTCTCCAGCAGAACCTTGCAGCGGTGACGCATCAGCTACGACTCGTCCCGGTTTGCTTCTCGCTGTCCAGACCGCCGACTGCGTTCCGATTCTTTTGGCCGATCTCAAAAGGCGCGCCGTCGCCGCAGTTCACGCCTGCTGGCGCGGCACCCTGCAGCGCATCGTCGCTAAGACCATCGGCAAGATGCAGATGCAATTCGGTTCCAGGCCTGCGGACATGCTTGCTGCCATCGGTCCCTCCATCGGGGGATGCTGCTACGAAGTGGGCACGGAAGTGGCCTCGGAGTTCCGCGCGCAATTTTCGAACGCTTCCGATTGGTTCGACGAACTGCGCACCGGTGACGAGCCGAATCCCTTGCAATGGCGCAACATGGCCCCGCCCGGCCATCAGCCTCCACCAA
>QHYL01000444.1 GCA_003224105.1 Acidobacteriota bacterium
CGCGGATTGGAAGCGAGGATCCAGAGATGCAAAACGCTCGGGAAGGAGCACAACCGGCGCGAGAAAGCCGAAGGTGACGGGCGAATCCACTTGGGAGGAAATGCGAAACTCGGCGGGAACGGCCAGAAGCGCGCCCATGGCTTGGAGAACGGCGGCAGATTCCTCGGACGTAGTGATGGGCAGAGAGGCCAGGCGGAGACGGCGAAGTTTGAGGACGCCGAGCGCCAGGATGGCGAAGCGCAGGGCAATTCCGGCCAGGATGATGGCGCCAAGAATCGGAGCGAGCGCTTGGAGGCTGGGAAGATGCCATTGACCAGTCGCGGGGCTGGATGACGGTGGAAGCGAAAAGCCAGCAAAGTCACTGGAGACAACGGTCGCCGCGATGTTTTGTGCGCGATGCCAGGGCTGGAGCAGCGGGAGCAGCAGGCTGATAGCGAGGAGCGAGCGCCAATAGGCGAGAAGGACGCGAGGCTGGCGAAGGTTGAGCGCACGCGCGAGAAATGCGGCGGCCAGCACGAGGAGGGCTACCTGGACGCTCCAGAAAACCAAGTTTGAAAACCACAGCGACATGTCCATTAACGACTCCTTTCCTACAGGGCCGAAACTTTCATTCGCTTTCCTCGACCATGCGCACAATTTTTTGCAAATCTCTTTCGCGAAGACGGCGCGATTTGACGAGGTGGACGAGGAGAGGTTCGGCGGAGCCGTTGAAAACGCGATCAATGAATTCACGGATCATGCCACGGATGACCTGATTTTGCGGATGCGCGGGGCGGTAAAGGAAGGCACGGTCCTGGCGGCGCTTCTTCAGGTAGCCCTTGGTTTCGAGGATCTTCATCATGGTCATGACGGAGGTGTAAGCGATCTTGCGGCGCTCCAGGAGGGTTTCGTAAACGTCGCGGACGGTGGCGGCGCCGCGTTGCCAGACGAGCTTCATGATTTCGAGTTCCTGGGGGGTAAGAGTGTTGTGCTTGGGCCGCATAGCAGATTATTAGTACTAATTAATTCGTATGTCAAGCACAAAGATGATACAGAAAGAAGCGCGGACCAGGGGTTCGTGGCACGCGGGAACAAATCAAAAGGCTTAAAGAAGCGGCCCGCCTCAGAAGGCGGGCTCTACAAGAGAAAATGGCAACAGGACTTGCGTGGGGCAAACAGGCTGCCGTCCCCAATTTGAAGATGCTGCGACGTGACTTCCCCATCCGCCTTATGCGATTCTTTTTCCCTCAACTATCGGCAGCGGCAGGAAGAGAACGGGTCTGTCCGCCAGGAGCTGGGCCGCAAAGAACGCGGAAGACCCGCCATCACGGGGGACGAAAAACAAAGAACGGGTCTGAAGACCCGCCACTACGGGAACGAAAAACAAAGAACGGGTCTGAAGACCCGCCACTACAGGCGAGGATGACGACGATGCTGAAGAAATTCAAGGATTTGACGGAAAAAGAGATTCTGGCGATTGCCATCGCAGCGGAGGATGAGGACGGGCGCATCTACGGGGAGTTTGCCGACGCGCTGCGCGAGGAGTATCCCTCGACGGCGAAGATGTTCGAGGACATGCGGCAAGAAGAAGTGGAACACCGCGACAGGTTGATCGCCATGTTCCGGAAGCGCTTTGGCGAGCACATTCCGCTGATTCGCCGGGAGAATGTGAAGGGATTTCTGCAAAGAAAGCCGGTGTGGCTGGTGCGGCCGCTGGGCGTAAAGGTGGCGCGCAAGCAGGCGGAAGTGATGGAGCTGGAGGCGCAGCGCTTTTATCACAAGGCAGCCACTCGGACGAGCGATGCGTCCACGCGCGAATTGCTGTATCAGCTTGCGGAGGAAGAGAGGAAGCATACGCAAACGGCAGGCGAGCTGGAAGAAAAGCATCTGACGGCAAGCGCAAAAGCGCAGGAAGAAGAATCGCATCGCAAATTATTTTTGTTACAGGTGGTGCAGCCGGGCCTGGCAGGATTGATGGATGGCTCGGTCTCGACGCTCGCGCCTTTGTTTGCGGCGGCGTTTGCCACGAAACACAGCTGGGACGCGTTTCTGGTGGGGCTGGCGGCTTCGATTGGCGCGGGAATTTCGATGGCGTTTTCGGAAGGGCTCTCCGACGACGGCTCGCTGACGGGACGCGGGTCGCCGTGGCTGCGCGGCGCGGTGACCGGGTTGATGACCACAGCGGGAGGGATTGGGCACACGCTGCCTTTCCTGATTTCGAGTTTCCATGTGGCCACGCTGGTGGCCGCCATTGTGGTGGCGGTGGAACTCTGCGTGATCAGCTACGTACGCCACAAATATATGGACACGCCGTTTCTGCAGGCGACGTTTCAGGTGGTGGTCGGGGGCGTGCTGGTTTTCTTGACGGGATGGCTGATTGGAAGTTCGTGAATTCGAAACTCGAAACTCGAAATTTGAAAAACGAAATTCGAAAGAGGAACACGAAGAGCAATCAGTAGATCGCTGTCATCCTTAAGAGAGCCACGGGGTTTCGAGTTTCGTTTATCGAGTTTAGTTGGGTTTGGCCAGGAGCTTGACCAGGTCGAAGAGAAAGCTTTGGCCTTCGTAGAACGAGTCGATCATGATGCGCTCGTCGCGGCCGTGAAAGCGGACGTCGTCGCGGTCAATGAAAATCCCTTGGATGCCGTACGTGGGAATGCCGGACATGCGGAGACGCTTGCCGTCCGTGGCGCCCATAACCATGTTGGGAACGACGGGAACACCGTGCCAATGCGATTCAGTGGCGCGGCGCGCGGCGTCCAGGACATCGGGCCGCAGCGGAGAAACAGGACCGGGCTCCGGCTGGCCCAAGGGTTTGACGGAAACCTGATCGTCGGCGACGACTTCGCGCAGCGTGGTGAGGACGTAATCGGCGGAATCTTCCGGCAAGACGCGGCAATTGACCGTAGCGGCAGCGAGCTGCGGCAGCGCGTTCATGGCGTGGCCGCCTTCGAGCAGAGTGGCCACACAAGTGGTGCGAAGCGTGGCGTTGAAAGCTGCCGAGGTTGCGGCGACGCGCTGCATGGCTTCCTGCGAGCCTTGAGCCACCGCGGCGAGATCCTGCTTGAGCGGGCCAGGCTCGATATTGGCCATTTGCTGGAAGTAGGGTTTGGTCACTTCGTTGGTTTTGAGCGGAAAACCAAATTGAGAGAGACGCTGGAGACCGCCCGCGAGATGATAGATGGCGTTGTCGGCGACGGGTAACGAGCTGTGGCCGCCCTTGTTGCGCACTTCAAAGCGGAAATTAACAACATATTTTTCGGCGACTTGAAGATAGTTGGCGACGTGCTTTCCGTTGATCATTTCGCCCCAGCCGCCTTCGTTGAGGCAAAATTCCGCGTCGATTGAGTCGCGATGATTGGCAATGAGCCAGTCCACTCCGTTGAAGGGCCCGCCGCCTTCTTCGTCAGCGGTGAGCGCGACGATGATGTCGCGGTCGGGCTTGAACCCTTCCTTCTTGTACTGAATCAAGTTGGCGATCCAGATGGCGGCCTGGGCTTTGTCGTCGCCGGTGCCGCGGCCGTAGAAATAGCCGTCGCGTTCGTTGAGCTGGAAGGGATCCATGCTCCAGTCTTCGCGCTTGGCTTCGACGACGTCGATATGGGCGAGCAGAAGGATGGGCTTGAGCTTGCCGGTTCCGCGATAACGGACAACGAGGTTGGCTTTGCGAGGATTTGCGCCGCCGAGAAAGATGTCGGATTCGGAGAATCCAGCGGCTTTGAGGCGGGCGGCGGCGGCTTCCGCTACGGGAGTCGTGGAACCGGTGGTGAAACCGGACTGGATTTCGATGAATTCTTTGTAGATGTCGTGAGCAAGCTTTTTCTCAGCGTCGGGCCGGGTTGATTGCCCATTTAAAGACGGTGATGCCAGAAAAGAAGCTGCGAAAAAAAGCAAAAGCGAAAAATATTTTGAATTGGGCATGGGGCATTCTTCCATGAAGCCCGCGAAGATACAACGGGAGGAAGAGTTTCAGTCGGAATGCAATGCGGAAGGAGCAGGCGCAGGCAGAGGGCGCTGCGCCTTGAACAAAGAGCGGAGGAAGGACTGGAGACGGTCCATATAGATGTACACGACGGGGGTAGTGAAGAGCGTAAGCATCTGGCTGAGGATGAGTCCGCCGACGATGGTGATACCCAAAGGCTGGCGCAGTTCGGAGCCAACGCCCGCGCCCAGCGCCAGCGGCATCGCGCCGAGGAGCGCGGCCATGGTGGTCATCAGAATCGGCCGGAAACGCAGCAGCGCGGCTTTGTAAATTGCTTCGACGGGTGATTTTTCTTCTTCCCTTTCGACTTGCACGGCGAAATCGATCATGAGGATGGCGTTTTTCTTGACGATACCGATTAAGAGAATGATGCCGATAAGCGCGATGATGTTCAGATCGGACTTGATGATCTGAATCGCAAGGAGCGCGCCGATGCCAGCGGAAGGAATCGTGGAGAGAATCGTGATGGGATGGATGAAGCTCTCATACAAAATGCCAAGAACAATGTAGACGGCGGCGAGCGCCGTAAGGATGAGGACGCGCTGATTGGACAAGGAGTCCTGAAAAGCCTGAGCGGTACCCTGGAATATAGCGTGAACGGTGTTGGGAACGTGAAGTTCGCGGCTAGCGGCTTCAATGTGCTCGACGGCAGGACCGAGGGAGGCACCGGGAGCAAGATTGAACGAGAGGGTAATGGCCGGGAAAACTCCCTGGTGATTGACGGAAAGGGCGGTGTTGGACGGCTCGTAATGAGCAAAGGCGCTGAGGGGAACGAGCTTGCCGGATTTGGAGGGGACATAAATGGATTCCAAAGCTTTCGGGGAACGCTGCATCTCGGGGGCGACTTCCATCACCACGTGGTATTGATTCAGGCCTTTGTAGATGTTGGAGACCTGGCGCTGGCCGAAAGCGTCACCCAAAGTGTTGTCGATGTCCTGAACGGCGACGCCGAGGCGTGACGCTGTGTCACGGTCGATCACCAGGGAAGTCTGCAGGCCGCGCATTTGCTGATCGGAATTGACGTCACGAAGCTCGGGAATCCGTTGCATGCGCTGCATGATGATGGGCGCCCAGTGCGTGAGGTCACTGAGATTGTCGGCCTGAAGAGTGTATTGATATTGCGCGCCGGAGAATCGTCCGCCCACGTTGAGGTCCTGAGTGGCTTGCAAGTACAAGGCGGCGCCTGGGATTTTGGAGGTAGCTCTGCGAATGCGTGCGATGACCTGATCAATGCTGTTTTTGCGTTCGCTGAGAGGCTTGAGCTGGCCAAACATGCGTGCAGTGCTGCCACCGCTGCCGCCGCCGGTGAAGGAAGTGACGGTGTCCACGGCCGGATCCTTCAGGACGATGTCCGTGAATTCGCGCATTTTCTGCGACATAGCGGAAAAGGACAAATCCTGATCGCCCTGAATCAAGCCGGTAAAGCGGCCTGTGTCTTGCTGCGGGAAGAAGCCCTTGGGAGTCTTATAGAAGAGATAACCGTTGAGCACAATCGTGCCGAGAGTGAGCAGCAGAATCAGAAACTGATGGCGAAGAACCCAGCGCAAGGAAACATCGTAAGTTCGCAAAAGACGATTGAAGGCGTTTTCTGAAAAGCGATAGAGGCGGTTGTGCTGTCCGCTCTCGTGCTTGAGGAAGCGGACGCACATCATGGGCGTGGTGGTAAGCGAAACGAACAGCGAAACGCCTATCGCCACGCTGAGGACTACGGCAAATTCGCGGAAGAGGCGGCCGACGATGCCGCCCATCATCAAGATGGGAATGAAGACGGCCACGAGCGAAGTGCTCATGGAGAGCACGGTGAAGCCAATTTCGCTGGCGCCTTTCATGGTGGCGGCAAAGGGCTTCATGCCGTTTTCAATGTGGCGGGTAATGTTTTCGATGACCACGATGGCATCGTCCACGACGAAACCGGTGCAGATTGTGAGCGCCATGAGGGAAAGGTTGTCCAGGCTGTAATGGCAAAGGTACATCACGCCGAAAGTGCCAATCAAAGAAAGCGGCACGGCCACGCTGGGGATGATCGTGGCCCAAACATTTCGCAAAAAGGCAAAGACTACGAAAATGACGAGGATAATGGAAATGACCAGCGCGATTTCGACGTCGTGAACGGAAGAGCGAATGGTGGTGGTGCGGTCAACGGCAACGTTCAGATGCAAGGAAGGCGAGATGGATGCGCGGAGCATTGGCAGGATGTCCATGATCCGGTCGACGGTTTCAATCATGTTGGCGCCGGGCTGGCGGAAGATAGCCATGAGGACACCCGGTTTTCCCTGGGAGAGGCCGAGGTTGCGGGAGTCTTCGACGGAATCAACGACCTCGGCGATGTCGCGCAAGCGCACCGGAGCGCCTTGATGGCCCGCGACGATCAAAGGTTGGTAT
>QHYL01000445.1 GCA_003224105.1 Acidobacteriota bacterium
CTCAGGTCGTTATATCCATTTTGGGCCATTCCGGATTGATCAGCAAAGGCAGGAAGTTACGCGGAATGGGCTCCGGCTAAAGCTTCAAGGGAAGGTCTACCAGACCCTTCTCACGCTACTCGAAAAGCCAGGCGAGGTGGTGACGCGCGAGGAGCTGCGCATGCGCCTGTGGCCTGCGGACACGCATGTCAATTACGATGCGAACGTAAATACCACCGTTAACAAGCTTCGCATAGCCCTGGGCGATTCATCGGACAAGCCCCTCTACGTCGAGACCATCCCTCGAAAGGGATACTCCCTCCTGGTGCAGCCGGAAGTCTCGAACAGGGTCGGAAATCCTCATGTCCCGCAAAACGGGGCACATCGCGAAGAAGGCGAAACTCCTTCCCCGCGCCCTGGCTTCTTCAAGTTCTCCAAATCCGACTTGTGGGTGGTCCTAGGCGCCATCGGCTTGATTCTTGCGGGCATGCTCCTTGGGGCCGGTATCATGCGCTTCTGGATGAACCATCCAGCGCCAGTCTCAGGTCACTCGCTCGCGTTGGTTCTGCTTCGCATTTTGGAAAAGGCGCTTCTTTAGCCCCGAGCCAGGCCTCTGTCAAAATAATTGCAGCTACCCTTCCGTCGGCGTTATTTGTCTTCCGTTTCTCGTTGTCCGCGAGGCAATCCTTGCCTGGTGAATTCATCGTCGCGTTCTCGTGTACACTGCTTCCTTCTTCATGCTAACCGCCATCACACGCGCCGTCAGCCCGGCCATCGTTCGTTGTGAGCTGTCCTTCATCGATCGTCAGCCAATCGATTTGGGGCGGGCGCGGGAGCAGCATCAAGCTTACGAAGCGCTCCTGGCAAAGTTGGGCGCGCGGGTCCTCTCTCTTCCCCCCGAGCCCGATCTCCCCGATTCCATGTTTGTGGAAGACCCCGCGATAGTACTCGATGAAATCGCAATCATCTTGCCGCTCGGCACAGAAAGCCGCCGCCCCGAGGCCACGTCCCTCACGCAGGAGCTTTCGAAATACCGCAAACTTGCCCACGTCCAACTTCCCGGAACGCTCGAGGGCGGCGACGTTCTCCGCATCGGCCGTAAGGTTTTTGTGGGGCTGACGAAGCGCAGCAACGCCGAAGGCATTCGCCAACTGGAAGAAATCCTCCGGCCGCATGGCTATGAGGTTATCCCCGTATCCGTGAAAGGATGCTTGCATCTGAAGTCAGCAGTCACGTGGATCGCTGACAACACACTGCTTGCCAACCGCGCCTGGTTTGATACCAAGCCGTTCGCCGCCTATGACTGGATTGACGTGGATCCCGCGGAGCCGCACGCCGCGAACGCGCTTGCGCTTGGTGGCACGATCATCTTTCCGGCATCGTTTCCAAAAACGCGCGGTCGGATCGGCTCCCTGGGCCTTCGCGTCACAACGCTCGATATCTCCGAGCTCCAGAAAGCGGAATCCGGCCTCACCTGTTCCAGCTTGCTCTTTGAGAGTTGAGCTAGTATCGGGCAGACGCAACCCTGATTCTGCTCTTCTTCGCTGGCTCTTGCGTCCCTGCTCTCTCGGGGAATCCCCGTGCCGGTCCCCTCCAGCCGGAGCCAGGCCTTATGGGTGAAAACTGAATTCCAGCGCAACCGTCGTCTCGCCGTTCGCTGGCGCGTACTTCCAGTTTTTCAAGGCTTCCTGAACCGCACTCACCAGCACGGGATGGCCGCCGAGCACTTTCACATCCTTGATCTGGCCGTCAGGAGCTACCAGCACTTGGACCTTCACGACTCCAACCAACCGGAATCTCCGCGCGGTCTCGGGATAGGCCGGGGTTGGGCTGTTAAGCGCCTTCCGGCTCTCTTGCGCGTGCGCGCCCGCTCCCGCGAAGCTCAATCCCACCGCCAGCAAAATCTGCGCTACTCTCTTTTTTGTGTTCATCTCCATCTTCGTCATTCCATTCCTGTTTTGAATTTTCTTCGTAAGCTGGCGTTTTCGGGGACCGCAACGCCTGGGCATTGTTCGTTTCGATCGCTCGTCCTGCCATTCCAGCGTATCGAACACTGTCTGTTCTTTGAACTCTGCCGAAGTTCAGGTGTGATTCCGCGGAAACTGTTCGTTCGTACGAAGTACGAAAGGAAAACATTTTCTCTTGCAGGCGTCGGGCGAGGCACGGCTGCTTGGGTGTTGAACCTCGATGATAATGTCCCCTTTTGTCCTCGATAGAAATGTCCCCTTAATAGGACCTCCGAGAGGAGGTCAGATTGAGGCGGACGGGGATGAGCAAGAAGGAATTGGGCAGGGGGGGTACTGGCGCGGGTGAAGAGCGAGGAGCTGGGGTGGTGGATGCGGCCCAACTCCTGCGCGTGAGTTACCGGCGGCGAAGCGGTTGTGGAAGCGCTTTCGGGAGGAAGGTGCGACGGGGGTGCCGCATCGCAGCGCAGGGCGGCCGTCGAATCGCGCTCACGACAAGAAGTTTCGGAAGAAAGTGCTGCGGCTGGTGCCCGGCGAAGTACGGCGGAGCGGTGGGCGAGCGCTTCGGGCCCACGCTGGCGGCGGAGCATTTAGCTTCTGAGGACGGTCTGCAGATCGACGCGGAAACGCTGCGGCGGTGGATGCTGGCGGAAGGATTGTGGAGCCGCGAGCGAAAGCGGCGGCGCCATCGCCAGAGGCGCGAGCGCAAGGAACACTTTGGCGAACTGGTGCAGATGGACGGGAGCTTTCATGCGTGGCTGGAAGAGCGCGGGCCAGAAGGCTGTTTGATCGACATGGTGGATGACGCGACGACCAAAACGTTGGCGCAACTGGGGGAGCAAGAGACGATCTGGGCGGTGGCCGACGCGTTGCGCGCCTGGATCGAGCGCTACGGAGTACCACTGGCGCTGTACGTGGACTGGAAGAATTTGTACAAGCGGCCAGCCCGTGTGCGCGAGCAGTTGCGGGGCGAAGAACCGATCACGCAGTTTGGGCGCATGTGCGCGAAGTTGGGAATCGCCATCATCGCCGCCAGTTCACCGCAAGCCAAGGGGCGAGTCGAGCGGATGCACGGCACGCATCAGGACCGGCTGGTGAAAAAGCTGCGGCGGAAGCAGACCAGCAATCACGAGGTGGCCAACGTATATCTAGAGCGGGAGTATTTTGCCGGAACAGAACTGGAGATTTGCGCGGATCGCGGCCAAGCCGGAAGACTATCACCGTCGGGCACCGCGGGCGGCGGAATTGGATCGGATTTTCCGGCTGGAGAGCGAACGGACGGGCAGCGAGGATTGGGTGGTGCGCTACGACAATCGTTTTTTCCAACTGCAACCGCAAAGCCGTTGAGCTTCTTCTCTGAGGACTGTGGGATTGCCGAAAGCGCGCAGGGCGGCGTGGCGGGCTTCTGCTGGGCTCATGCCTGCGGAGATGTTTTCGGCGATTTGCTGATCGAGATGGAATTGGATTTCGTCGTTTAATCGCAGCGCACTGCGGTGGCGGTGGAAGAGAGCTTGCAACTTTAACCAGAATCGGCGAGGCCACACCATAGGATCACCCTCTACTTGTGAATCATTCGTACCGCAGTGCAACGATTGGATCGACGCGCGTGGCGCGGCGCGCGGGAACGTAACAGGCGGTGAGACCCGCGAGCAGCAAAAGCAGAGCCGCCGCGCTAGCGATGGCGGGGTTCATGGGACTTACGCCATAAAGCAATCCTTTAAACAGACGAGCGACAGCGAACGCGATGGCAGCTCCCGGCACGAGCCCCATCAACGTGAGCCGCACTCCATGCCAGACGACCATTCCCAACAAGCTTTCTGGTTTTGCGCCGAGCGCCATCCGCACGCCAATTTCCTTCGTTCTTGACGAAACTACAAGCGAGAGCACGCCATAGAGTCCGATCACGGCAAGCACGAGACCCATCGTGGCGAAGAGGCTGATGAGTGCCGCGTTGAATCGCGGCTCCACGCGCAAAAGGTCAATCCGCGCAGAAAGAGTGGAGATTTCCGCCGGTAGCCTGGGATCCAGGGAAGCGATTTCGCCCCGGACGAGTTGCTCCACCGCAGCGGACTGCATTGGGCTACGCACGAGAAAAAAGGCGTGCCGGTCGGCACCTTCCGGCACGGTCGCTAGCGCGGGGAGCCGCTTGCGCGCAACGTAGTACTCGGGATCGGTTCGCCCGACGCGGCCGGATTCGTTAAGGTACTTCACATCACCCGCGACTCCAACCACGGTGTACCAAAGCCCCGACGGCACGGGGAATTGAAGATGCTGTCCAACGGCGTTCTGGCCTGCAAAGAGCCGATCCGCCAATTTCTTGCTGACCACGATCGCGGCCGTTTGGGCATCCTGGTCGCTCGGTTCGAACCCGCGGCCTTCCAGGATGGGAATGCCGAGCATTTGAAAATAGCCGGGAGAGACGATGCGCCAGCCGACCAAGCCGCCTGTCCCTCTCGGAAATGGCGGACGCCCCTCCACGCTAATGTCAAAAAACTGCCGAGCACGTTCCCCGCCCGTTGGAGGAAGCGAATCGCTAACTGCGACTCCGGACACGCCCGGCAGGCTGCTCAAGCCCGTTTCCAGGCGCTCGAAGAATTCGGCAGACGCCGGGAATTGGCCATAAGGTTGGCGGAGCGTAATCGGCTTAAGGACGGCCCGGCCTTCAGCGCGCGGATTGGTTGCCCCATTAACGCCGGGGCCAGCCCGCAGATCAGGCCCGCAAAGAGCGATGCTCCCAACACAAAAAGCAAGACGAGCGCGTCGAGTCCAGCCTGGGCGATCCGTGGAATGCGTGCCGGAGCCAGCGCGACGAACAAGCGGAGCAGCCCGAACGCGATCCCCGCGCCGGCGGCTCCTCCGAAGAGGCCGAGCAGAGTGCTCTCCGTAAGCTGCAAAGCGATGAGCTTGCCGTGACTGGCCCCAAGCGCGGCGCGGACTGCGAGTTCATGCTCCCGCGCAGCGCCGCGCGCCAAAAACAGGTTCGCGACGTTTGCAGCGGTCAGAACCAGAAAAGCGAAGGCGGCTCCGAAAAGAACCAAGAGCGCCAGCTGTATCGAGCCAACCTGGTCTTCGCGCACGGAAAGCAATCCCAGCTGTATTTCCTTGCGAAACATCGGCGGCGAAGCTCGCCGCCACATCTCTAAGGCCGAGGCAAGCTGCGCGCGGGCCTGAGCAACGGTCACGCCGGGTTTCAATCGAGCGTAGGCGCGCACCACTCCAGCGACGGGATCCGTTCTCTCGGTGGCCGAAATCGCCTCGGGCAAGATGACGTCGACTCGCGCGAGCGTCGGCCACTCGAAATCCTGTGGCAAGACTCCAAGGATTCGGGTTGGCTGCCCGTCGAGTGACAACGTGTGACCCAGTGCTGTGGCGCTGCCGCCGAAGCGGTTTTTCCATACGGCGTAGGAGATTAAGCAAACCTGTGGAGGAGTAGGGCCGTCAGCCTCGCCGCCGAAATTGCTTCCCAGAATTGGACTGACGCCGAAAGTTGAGAGAAAGTTGGACTCCGCCCGAACGCAGGCCAGCCGTGTGGGTTGTTCGTCGCCAACGTCACATCCCGCCACACCAGGTCTCGTGGACGAAATGGATTCAAATGGCGAATTGCCGGCACCGAGTTGTAAATAGGAAGAGGTGAACAAGAACGGCCGCGCATCGAACGACGGGATCCGCATCCCGAAGAACACCAGGCGGTTGGCTTCAGGATACGGCAAAGGGCGCAATAGATTGCGATCAAGTACGCTGAAAAGGGCGGCGTTGGCTCCAATGCCGAGACCGAGAGTAAGCACAGCGATGGCGGTGAAGGCGGGCGACCTGAACAGCATGCGGGCGCTGTATCGCAAGTCTTGAGCGAGGTGTTCGAGCCAGAGCCAGCCCCAGGCGTCGCGGGCTTCTTCTTTGAGCAGCGTGGGACTGCCGAAAGCGCGCATGGCGGCGTGGCGGGCTTCTCCTGGGCTCATGCCGGCGGCAATGTTTTCGGCGATTTGCTGATCGAGATGGAATTGGATTTCGTCGTTTAATTGCTGAGCATTCCGGTTGCGACGGAATAAGCTTTGCAACTTGAGCCAGAATCGCCGAGGCCACACCATAGGATCACCTTCTACTTGTGAATCATTCGTATCGCAGCGCAACGATTGGATCGACGCGCATGGCGCGGCGCGCGGGCACCCAGCACGCCAAGAAACCAACCGACAGCAACAAGACCACCACCGACACCAGCGCCACGGGATCGTGCGGCGATACGTGCCAAAGTTGGCTGCGAAGCACGCGCGCCGCTGCGATGCTGGCGGCCAGTCCGATAGCAATGCCGGGCAAAATAAACCGCGCACCAAAGCGAAAGACCAGGCGGAGCACGTCGCCGGAATCCGCTCCCAACGCTTTGCGCACGCCAATTTCGTGCGTTCGTTGCGCCACCGCGTTGGACACCACGCCGTACACTCCGACGACCGCCAGAGTCAGCCCCAGCGCGGCAAAAACTGCCAGAAGCACAACGCTAAAGCGCGGCCCGGAGTATTCCCAATCGTTCAGCCGCGAACTCAGAGTGCGCACGTCGGTGACGGGCTGATCCGGATCCAGGGCATAGACTTGCGCGGCCACCGTCTTGGACAGGGCGGCTGGGTCGGTGTTGGTAAGAACCACAAGGAAATCCGCGTCGCCCGAAATCGTGTAGGGCAGGTAAAGCTCGGGAGCAATTTCTCGCGTCAGCCCGCGATTCATCACATCATTCACGATCCCCACAATCTGGAACGCGTCATCGGCAAGATGGAGCTCGTCCCGCAGACGCGGGATGCGGACCATGCGGCCCAGAGGCGCGCTGGAAGGAAAATAACGATGCACAAAACTCTGATTCACGATAGCCCATTGGCTCGCCGCAGCCATGTCGGCATCACTAAAAAGGCGTCCCTCCATCAGCGCAATGCCAAACACTCGCATGTAATCGCGGCTCACTTCACGGAGCAGGACCGGCCGCGTATCCATCTGAGGCCCGCCGGGAATTTCCACGGGCGCTTCCATGCCGGCAAAAAAAGGATGCATTCCCGTACTTAGTGCCGCAGACGCAACGCCAGGCAGGTTTTCAACGCGAGGCAACAACTCCCGGAAGAAAGTAGTGCGGTGCGGCCCATCCGGATATCGCTGGGGAGAAAGCGGCACGCGAATCGTCAGCAGGCGATCCGTGCGAATTCCCAGACTCTGGTTCTCAATCGCCATCACCGTCCGCATCATCAACACCGCGCCGACGACCAATACCAGCGACATCGCGACTTCAACGACTACCAGGCCACCGCTTGCCGATATCCTGCGAAAACCCGCGCCGGGGCCGCGCGCGCTCTCTTTGAGCGCGGTTATCAATTGCGCGCGGCTCGCATGCAGGGCCGGCGCCAGTCCGAAGAGCAGCGCGGTGACGAACGAGATGCCGAGCGTAAACAAAAGAACCGGCCGGTCAATCGCAACTTTCGCTTCGTCCGGTATGGAGTCGGGAGGCACCATGGCGAGGATGACGCGCAAGGCGCCGAAGGCCAGCGCCGCGCCAAGGACGCCACCAAACGTGGAGAGCAGCACGCTTTCCGTGAGCAATTGGCGAATGAGCCGTCCGCGCGTGGCGCCCAGCGAAGCGCGCAGTGCGATTTCCCGCTGTCTCGTGGCCGCCCGGGAGAGCAAGAGGTTTGAGACGTTGGCGCAGGCAATCAGCAGGAGCATGCCCACCGCCCCAAAGAGAATCCAGAGCACTTCGCGGAGTCCGCTGGGGAAAGTTTCCTTGAACGAAAGCAAGCCTACGCGCCACTTTTCAGGAAAAGCCGCGGGGTCGCGCTGCTTGAGGTCGGCAATGATGGGGCGAAGGTCCGTCTCGGCTTGCGCTTCGGTGACGCCCGGCTTCAAGCGGCCGAGCAAGTGCACGTAATGCACGCCTTCCAAAAACTCGCCGCGATGAAAAACGATTGGCACGTAAACATCGGCGCCACGCCACATGAACCTCGGCGGCATCACTCCAATCACGGTGCGCACGGTGTCGTTGAGCCGCATCGAGCGCCCCAGCACGCTCGGGTCTCCGCCAAACTGCTGCATCCAGAACTTGTAGCCCAATACAGCGACCGCTGGAGCGCCGGGAGCCGAGTCCGCTTTGGCCGGCGTGCGACCGATGAGCGGAGGCACGCCCATCACGTCAAACGTGTTCATGGTGCAGACGTTGCCGCGCAGGCGCTTCGGTTCTCCTCCGCTGGCCCATACGACGTCGCTGACCGTCGAGGCAATCGTGCCTTGGAAAATCGTGTTGCGTTCGGCGATCTCCAGAAATTGGTCAACCGTATAGCCCAGCCGGAATCGCGAGGAGTCGGGAGACCACACCTTCACGCTCATCAAGCTGTCTACGTCCCGGTAAGGAAATGGATTGAGGACCACGCCATAAATGACGCTGTACATCGCGGTGGTGGCCATGATGCCCAGCGCCAGCGAAAGGATCGCCACTGCGCTAAAGCCGGGACCTTTGCGCAGACTGCGCAAACCGTAGCGGAAGTCCTGGGCGATTTGTTCCAGTTGGTTCCAGCCCCAGGTGTCGCGGGCTTGCTCTTTGGTTAGCGTCGCATTACCGAAAACGCGCATGGCGGCGTGGCGGGCTTCTTCGCGGTTCATGCCTGCGGAGATGTTTTCGGCGATTTGCTGGTCGAGATGGAATTGAATTTCGTCGTTTAATTGCTGAGCATTCCGGTTGCGACGGAATAAGCTTTGCAACTTGAGCCAGAATCGTCGAGTCCACGCCATGACATCACCCTCCAGATAGGCGTCATTCGTACCGCAGAGCCGTCATGGGATCGACCTTGGTTGCGCGGCGCGCGGGAATATAGCAAGCGGCCAGGGAAACCAGCGTGAGAAGAAATGCCACGCTCACAAACGTTGCTGGATCGGTCGGGCGAACGCCATAGAGCAAGCTCTGAAGGTAGCGCGTCAGTCCAAGGGCTCCCGCCAAGCCTGCAATAGCGCCGGCCAGGGCGAGAGCAATGCCTTGCCCCACAACCAGGCGGAGGACATCGCGCTGCTGCGCCCCCATTGCCGAGCGAATGCCGATTTCGCGAGTGCGGCGAGTCACTTCATAGGAAAGGAGGCCATACAAACCAATGCAAGCGAGTCCCAAGGCCAACAAGCCGAAGAAGCTCGAAAGGTGCGCGAGCAACCGCTCTCGGAAGAGAGAGCCATCAATTTGTTTGGTCTGCGTCGTGAAATTAGCCGGTGGAAGGTGGCTGTCGAGCTCGTGAATGATGCTGCGAGCCGCGGGAATCAACGCTTCCGGAGTTGCCGCCGTGCGAAGCTCAAAGTTGACTCGTCCTTTTTCAAGGGGAAAGTATTCGGTGGGTTCGACCGGCTTTTCCAGATCGTCATATTTTGCATCGCCAGCCACGCCGATGATTTCCGCGCCAGGATCGTCCTTCGATGCACCCAGGTGCAGACCAAGGGGGCTGCGACCCTCCAAATATCGCTGCGTGAAAGCCCGGTTGACAATGGCCACTTTGTGCTTGGACCCGAAATCATTTGGCGCGAAGCCGCGTCCCGCGAGCAACGGGATACGCATTGTTGCAAAGAAATGCGGTCCTACGGAGAGCAAATTTCTTTCGACCTCTTCCTTTCGTCCCTCAAGGGCGGTGCCGCCACTCCAGAGGCTGCCACTGAGGAGAGCGTCTGACGAATAGCTCACGTTGGTGACGCCGGGAAGCGAACTGAACCGGCTCTGCAGTTCCCGGTACAAGTTCTGCGCCTGCTGAGGAGTGTACTCGTTATCTTTCAGATCGAGTTCGACCAGCAGCAGGTTGCGCGTATCAAAGCCCGGATTGATGTTCCTGAGGTTAGCGAGCGTGCGCACCAGCAGGCCAGCTCCAGCCAGCACCAGCATAGAAAGCATGACTTGCGCAACCACCAGCGCGCTGCCCAGATTGAACCTCCGGCCACGCTGCGAAGTATTCGGAAGAGTCCGCGCATTTTCCTTAAGCGCAGGCGTCAAGTCGATTCGCGTTCCACGAAGCGCGGGCGCCAGGGCCGGGAGGATCCCCGCAAGAGCGGACACCAAAACGGTGAAGAAAAGGATCCGCGCGTCGGGCTTGACCGCGAAATCGTGGATGGAGCCGAGCCAATCGCTCGAGCGGAGCGCCGCGAGTGACCAGTAGGAGAAGAAAACACCAATCACGGCGCCGCCCACGGCAAGAAGAACGCTCTCCGTCAAAAGCTGGCGGATGACCCGCGCGCGGCCCGCTCCCAAGGCAAGGCGGACGGCAATTTCCCTTTGCCGCGACGCCGTGCGCGCCAGCATTAATCCACTGACGTTCGAGCACGCGATCAATAAAATGATGCTGACCGCGGCCATCAAGAGGTAGAAAGGCTCTTCATACTGCCAGCGATTGCCGGTGAGGCCCTTTTGCACGGGTACAAGAGAGATTCGTGGATCGTCTGCTTCTTTGGAGAGCGGGGTCGCTCCATGAAGCATTTCGTTCCTGAAAAAGAGGCTTACGGCGCCTTGAGCCTGTGCGAGAGAGACTCCGGGCTTGAGATGACCGATGATGGTGAGCCACCACTGGGTTTCGTCGTCGTTGCTGGAAGACCAGTGGGTGTTCATTCTCGAAAAGAGATCGAGCGGCAGCCACAAGTCCCAGCCTTGTCCGGGGACCAGTTGTCCGAAATTTGGCTCCGCGACACCGACAACCGTCACAGGGATGTTGTCCAGGTCTATTGTTTTGCCCACGACAGAGCGGTCGCCGCCAAATTCCGTCTGCCAATAGCCGTAATCCAGGACGGCAACGGGTGGAGCATTTGCAAGGTCATCGGATGGCTGCAGCAGCCGTCCCAATGCGGCCCGGACAGCCATGGTCTGGAAAAATTCTCCGGAAACGAGCGGAGCGCTGACTCTCGTTCGCTCGCCGTTTCTATCCAGGTGGATGTCCGGACTGCCGACAAAAGCCGTTAATTGAGAAAAGACCGGCACTTGAGAATGAAGGTGCTCGAAAAACGGGCGCGAGAAAGAACAACCCTCGGGCTCTGCGCCTTGCGCGCCGGTATGGAAGTGGAACGCCGCCGACAAGCAAAACCCGTAGCTGCTGTATCCATGCGAAGCCGGGAGACTTGCGCAGCATGCGCGCCGCAAAGCGAAGGTCCTGGGCGATTTGTTCCAGCCGAGTCCAGCCCCAGGTGTCGCGCGTTTCTTCTTTGAGGACTGTGGGATTGCCGAAGGAACGCATGGCGGTATGGCGGGCTTCTTCGCGCGTCATTCCTGCGGCAATGTTTTCGGCAATTTGCTGTTCGAGGTGAAATTGAATTTCGTCGTTCAAGAGCTGAGCACTTCGATGGCGGCGGACGAGAGTTTGCAGGCGGAGCAAGAATCGCCGAATCCACAGCATGACAGCACCATCCTACGTTGTTTCTACGACCAAGTTGATTGCGGAGGAGAGGCGGCTCCAGTTGGCGGCTTCTTTTTCCAGCTGGGCGCGACCGGCCGCGGTCAACGAATAAAACTTGGCTTGCCTGCCCGTTTCGGTTTCTTTCCATTTGGCTTTGATCCAGGCTTTTTGCTCGAGGCGGTGCAGGGCCGGGTACAGCGACCCCTGCTGGACTTGCAGCACGTCCCGAGAAATTTGTTGAATGCGTTTGGCAATGGCCCAGCCATGCTTGGGCTCGGGCGCAATGGTTTTGAGAATCAGGAGATCCAGAGTGCCTTGGACGAGGTCGTTCGGTTTTCCCATACTATGACTATCTACACCAAGAATTGTAGATAGTCAAGGGGTGGTGCATTGGCGTGTCAAAGCTCTTTAGAAATGTCCCCATTCTTAACTCGTTAGAAGTGTCCCCTGTTGATTTCGCATTAGTTTTTGGTTTTTTGGTGTTAGTTGGTTGCTGGCCTTGCCCGGAGCGCAGCCCTGCGGAGCCCGCAGGCCGGAGCGCTTAGGGCGAAGCGGAGGGCAAGGCCAGCGATGGTCGCGTGGCGACCGCCTTCGACGCTCGCTTTTGCATCGCCCGGCGAGCGGCCTCGCGCCACGGATGACGGACTGGGGGTACCCACTTCCGTTTGGCTACGCGCCAGCGCAGAGCAAAGTGTTGGTGTGCGAAGGGCGGCACGGCACGCTGGCCATCGAGTACCGCGGACGCCCGCTGCGCTGGCAAGAGATCCCGGCGCCTGCCCGGCCCAGTGCTCTCGATGCGGAGCCGAAGCGCGTTGCGGTTTCGCTGGATCAAATGAGCCAGGACCTTCGCTATGCAACGCGCGTGCTGCGCAAATCTCCCGGGACAAAACCCCGTCGGTCAATCCATCACCTTCGGGTGGGACACGCCCGTAGGCCCCTGCGAGATTGTTGGCGTCGTGGGCCACGTTAGCCATTGGGGAGTGGGCGAGACCGGGAAGCTTACGAGAGCGCAAAGCTACTTTTCGCTTCAGCAGGATCCGGACAAATGGGTTCCCTTGAACTATCCTGACACGAAGATCCTCGTTCGCGCGCCCCTCGACGTCGCCGCCATGATGCCGGTCATCAAGTCGGCGGTTTACGCGGCGTGCAGCGACCAGCCGGTTTATGACGTGCGTACGATGCGGCAAATCGTAACGGAGTCCATGTCTTCCCAGCGCTTTCCGATGATCCTGTTGGCAACTTTTGCGGCATTGGCGTTGATACTCGCTTCGGTTGGAACGTACGGCGTGGTGGCCTACTCCGTTAGCCGGCGCATCGGCGAGATTGGTATTCGCACGGCGCTTGGAGCTGCGAAACAGGATGTGTTTCGCATGGTCATTGGAAACGGGCTGCGGCTGGCCTGCGCTGGCTTGGCGATCGGCATCGCCGTCTCACTCGTGCTCGCGCGGCTGCTTTCCAACTTTTCGCGATTGCTGTACGGAGTCCGGCCCAATGACCCCGTTACGTTGCTCACTGTCTCAGTAGTTTTGATTGGAGTGGCCGTGCTCGCTTCTTACGTTCCCGCCCGCCGGGCAACGCAGGTTGATCCCATGTTTGAGCTGCGCTACGAATAATTGAAGCAGACTCACGGCTTAACACTTCTTCGCGCGGCCAGCGTATAATGCCGTGCGGTCTTTCCGCGTTCGAGCAAAACCAGAGAAGCGCAGGCTCATTCACATGATCGAACGGCTACCGATGGAAATCAAAGTTCGGGAATCCGGCGCAGTGGCCATTCTCGATGTGCACGGCCGGCTCACCATCGGCGAGCCCAGCGAACAGCTTTACAGCGCGCTGCAATCCGTTCTCAAGAAGGGCACGCGCAAAGTGATCGTTGGGCTTAACAGCGCGCCGCAGATTGACAGCTCCGGCCTCTCCACGCTCGTGCGCATCTCCATCCAGCTCGCGCGCGAAGGCGGCGTGCTCCGCCTGGTCTGCGGACCAGGCCGCGTCCGCGACGCACTCACCGTCACCCGCCTCGTCGAAGCCATTCCCACCTTCGACACCGAATCCGCAGCCCTCGCCAACTTTGCCTGAGGTGTAGTTCCATGGAGCAGAGGAATACCATCCAATTGCGGCCTCATCGAAAAGAATCCGATTCACCCACAGGGTTCTTTCTCTTCCACGGTTCTGTGATCCGTGGCGCATTTGTGTTGATCGTGTCTCTCTGCATTGGGTACTCAGCATGGCCTAATGCAGACAAGAATCGCAAGAACGCCGCGAAAAGCCTCGCGCAGGAGATTGAACAGGCGCAATTCCACAAGGTCTATGTGCTGGATTTTCTCGAGCCTTCCGGCAGTCGCACCGAGAAGGGTTGCCTTTTCGCCTCCACGTTTTCTACGAACCTCGCGAGAGACGCCCACAATTTTGAGGTCGTGAATCGCATCCAGGCGCAAAAGCAACTCAATGAACTTCATATCTCACCGCAAGATATCCAGCGCCCGGAAATGCTTTCAAAAGCGGCTCAGGCTCTCGGCGCCGACGCTGTTCTCGTGGGCACAGCCACAATCTCCCCAACTGAAGCAAAGTTATTGCTCTCGCTTCGCGAAGCTGCATCAGGCAAGGAAGTCCACTCCATGGACTATCACGAAAAACTTGAAGCTGCATTCGAGACCGGTTTTCCCGCCTTCGAAGACGCGAGCAGCCATATCTATTACTTTCCGGGACTAGACGGTATCTCTCAGCCAAAATGCATCTATTGCCCGAATCCGGACTACACAGATGAGGCTCGCGCGAAGAAAATTCAGGGAAATGTCCTCTTGTCGGTGAGCGTTGATGAGAAGGGCACGATCACAAACGCCCGCGTAGTGACAAACCCTAATGACGGCCTGACAAAAAAAGCAGTCAATATCCTAAACAATTGGCGAATGGAACCTTCCCACGATCTCGATGGAAAGCCTGTTCCTGTCCGGGTTTCCATAGAAATCACGTTCCGCCTGTTCAACTAAAAGTGGCGCTACAAGAGCGCCTCATTTACGGGTGAGGCTTCACTTACAACTTAAAGCCCAGAACTTACGACTTCTTTTTCAGCCGCCCTTTTTGAGTTCGGCGAGGACCAGCTTGGCCACTTCCTTTAACGTTTCGAAGACGCCCGTGCCTTGAATCGCCACGGCTTCCAGAACCGGTTCGCCTTTTTTGCGAAGCTGCTTCGTCAATTCCGGCACGGACATGGCCTTGGGCAAATCGCGCTTGTTCAACTGCAACACGTAGGGAATCGTCGCGAAATTCAGGTTGTGTTCCCTCAAATGTTCCTGCAGGTTTTCCATGGTCTCGAAATTCGCGTCTAGCCGCTCTTCCTGGGAATCCGCCACGAACACCACGCCATCCGCCCCCTTGAGAATTAGCTTGCGGCTCGCTTCATAGAACACCTGGCCGGGCACGGTATATAAATGAAAGCGCGTTTTGAAGCCGCGCACCGTTCCCAGGTCCAGCGGAAGAAAATCGAAGAACAGCGTGCGGTCCGTTTCCGTGGCCAGAGACACCATTTTGCCCTTCTGGTTTTGGCCGGTGTGGTCGTAAACCCACTGGAGGTTGGCGGTTTTTCCGCCGAGACCCGGGCCGTAGTAAACCAGCTTGCAATTAATCTCGCGCGCAGGAAAATTGATGAAAGGCACTTTGTCGTCGACCAGTTATGCGGCCACAAATTTAGCATACGCGGTACAGGCAGGCCAGCGTTCCAGCGCCGCGTCTCCATCCCTGAAAGCCTTACTGACAGTTTCCGCGATTCCCGCGTATTCTCCACGGCCTATTTTTCGCGATGATGCGGTTCGGTAACCGCCGTGTCGCGTCAAACCGGCAATTCTTTATCATGATGCTATGTACTCGCAGGTACTAAGACACTATTTGACGCACGCCTAGTGCCT
>QHYL01000446.1 GCA_003224105.1 Acidobacteriota bacterium
TGCCACGTCAGTTTCTTTCCGCTCATTTGCTCGATGCGCTCGATGGCTTCCAGCATCGAGATGCTGTTTTCGCGTCCGCCGCCGAGGTTATAAACCTCGCCGGGCCGCGGATTCGCCGCAAACTCTTCAATCGCCCGCACGACGTCATAACTGTGGAGGTTGTCGCGCACCTGCTTGCCCTTGTAACCGAAAACGGAGTAGGTCTCGCCGCTCAGAGTGACCTTTACCAGATACGACAAAAATCCGTGGAGCTCGACGCCGGAATGCGCGGGCCCGGTCAAGCAGCCGCCGCGAAAGATTCCCACGTTCATCTTGAAATAACGTCCGTACTCCTGAGCCACGAGGTCCGCGGCGGCCTTGGACGCGCCGAAGAGCGAATGCAGCGTGCGATCGATCCGGCAGTTTTCATCAATGCCGTCATAATCCTCGGGCCGCGCGTAGTCGTAGCGCTTTTCCATCTCCTTTAACGGAACTTCGTTGGGCGCGTCGCCGTACACTTTGTTCGTGCTCATAAACACAAACGCCGCCTCCGGCGAATGCTGCCGCGTGGCTTCGAGTAAATGGATCGTCCCCAAAGCGTTCACCTCGAAATCCAACAGCGGAATGTCGCGAGCCTTGTCGTGCGAAGGCTGCGCCGCGCAATGCACGATCAGGTCGAAGCGCTGCGTTCGAAACAGTTCTTCCATGGCGGCGCGGTCGCGAATATCCAGCGCCGCGTGGGTAAAACGCTTTGTTGCGCGCCTCAGCCTTTCCAGGTTCCACAGCGTGTCGCCTGCCAGGCCAAAGAATTCGCGGCGCATGTTGTTGTCTACACCGGTCACCTCATGGCCCTGGCGGTCAAAATGTTCTACGGCTTCCGAACCGATCAAACCGCAGCTTCCGGTAACGAGTACCTTCACGTTGCGAATCTCTTTTCCCGGCCCTCCCTCATGCGGAGAGTCGGATCGCTTTACGCAAGTGAGAATAGCAGCAGTTTGCGGTTTTCTTAACGCCACCCAGGAAACTTCACGCGGTAAACGAAGCCAAATCCTTCCTTCCGATTCCACGCAGGAAATCTTGCGGATTTCCCTTACTTTTGCCCAACCAGGCTTAGAAATTCTTCGGTGCGCTCGATCGGAAGCGCAACCAGGTTGGCGTCGTAGGTTTCTAGGTTGCACGGAATTGGCAACAGCGCGCCTTTAGCGGCAATCGCGAACCATTGGAAATCCATGCGAACCAGGAATTGCAGGATCTCTCGCGCGGCATAGCCCCACGGCCTGGTTCGAATGTCTTGCACTTCCACGAGCATCGCAGGCCGCGAGTCGCGATTCAGAAGCTTCATGGCCCCATGGAGAACTGAAAGTTCTGCGCCTTCGGCATCCAATTTCAAGAAATCCACGTGGGAGATGTCCAATTCGGAAAGGATATCTTCCAGGCGGCGAACTTTTATCCGCATAGTGTTTACTGGCTCGGGCGTAGCCGGAGGCCGCAGGCTGTTGCATCCGTCGTTGAATCGCTCCACGACATGGAGTTCCGCTTCGCCTGGATCTTCGCCCGCTGCGCAGGGAATCAACGCAACATTGGAGGAGCGGTTGAGCCGGAGATGTTTTTCGAGCCGGACACGTTCCCGAGGCGACGGCTCAATGGCAACAACGCGGCCGTGCCACCCGACACACTTTGAGGCCAGCACGGTATAGAGCCCGTGGTGCGCGCCGACATCCACAACGGTCATGTCGCGACGCAAGAGTCTCTTTACGAATGTTCTCTCCATGGTTTCGAATCCGCCAGAAAGCAGTTTCTGATCCAGGAAGTTCTCTTCGGCAAGCCACCACACGCCGCAAGGCAGCCGCAAGGGAATGGGCATGCCGGGAAAAATGCGGCGCGCGCGATTTGCAAGCGTGACATATTTGCTGCGCAGGGGACTCGTCAGGAATCGCCGAATGCGCTGAGGCAGCGCCGTGCTCGGCGAGAGATTTTTTGCCCATGGATCTTCCGCTTCCTGAGATTCAAGAACCAGCCGGAATCCCGCAACGTCAATCGGAGCGCAGGAGGCCACTAGGACCGTGCGGCGCTGCGTGTGTTCGCGAGTCTCGCGGAAATCGTCGTGATCGGGCAGCGGCGTGACGCGATAGACTTTTGCAAAGCCCGAGCGGTAAAGCATTTTTACCAGGCTGCTCTCGCTCGAGTAACACGCCATCTCGGTAAGGCTTTGGTCGTCTTGCCGCAGCTCCTGGCGCAAAAGAAGGGAGCAGCGATCTTCCGGCAGGCACATACTTTCGAGGACCAAACATTTGTCTGTAATGGCGCGGAGGTTTCGAATGGCTTGCAGTGGATTCTCCAGGTGATAGAGCAAGCCGAAGCAAAGCACCAGGTCAAACCGCCCCAGTTGAGAAATCTCGCGGGCTTCCACGTCCGCTTGCTCAAAGGGAATTCCGGGAAAGCGTCGGCGCGCTTCCTCGATGTTCTGCGCGCGCGCGTCAAACCCGCAGGTGCGCAAACCGCATTCCGCAAGCGTTTGGGAGAAGAATCCAACGCCGCAACCCGCATCCACTGCATTGGAAAGACCCAGCGCGGGTTTCAGCCGCTTCACGATTCGCCGAAGCGTTTGGTCACGGGCTTCAATGAGGGCGCGGTACTCCTTCCGGTCAAACGGCGTCAGCTTGATGGTTATTTCTGTGGAGGGCTGAGCCGCTTGCGTTTGCGAAGAGATCGATTCGAGGCGTGGGCTGGGTTGCATGACGGTCTCCTTGGCGCAATTTCCCGGCAGCATCCCTTCAGGAGTGAAGATGACGTTTCACTCTAACAAGGTTGGCGCGCCGCTCTCGTCGGCAGTTCAGCTCTTTGCGTTGGCGCCCGTCAGTTCTGGGCGCACGGCATGGGTGCTGACTGCTGAAAGTACATGGATAGTAATCGACATTAATTTGTTGTGCAAGAAGATTATTGCCTAGTACCGTTCCTTGAGAGGCAGAGCCATTTCGTACTGCTTGAAGCCACTCGGCCACGGAACTGCTCAAAGAATAGCCAGCAGGGGTTGAGCCTACGCAAGGGTAGTGCGCAGACTTGCTTGGGAGCTTCCGGCAACATACGCGTGTGCTTTCCCTTGGCGCTGACTTGGGACAGGAGCTCAGGTCCGGGGAATTCAAAGGTCAGGCTGGTTTTGGGGCGAGGACCATGACCGCGTGTCTACAGGTGCGCGATCGGGGACTATGGGATTTTGTATATCGCTGGTACCTATTTCTGTATTCTGAGTAAATTCATCGGAGCGAGCGTAAATATGTCCTCATTTGTCAGCGCCTTACGGCTTTAGGTCTGTGGCATAGGAATTGCCAGTATGTACTTGCCCAACCTTCAAACTCAATTCACAGGTAATTGAGTTTTCAGCCAGGAGTGGCCGGTTTAGGGCAGCTTCGATAACAATTGGGGCAAGGTAGTTCGCGGATCCTGCCTAAAGTGTCCTTTGAGCTGTGTCTTGGAAATCCATGCTGAGCCTCCGCTTGGGCTCGAACTCGCCAATTCTAATTTCCTGAACGGGGCAGTAAGCGGCGCTTGTCCTTTGGTAACGATAGTTTCTAGGAAAAGGGAACGATGCAGCCTGGGTGCATCGGGGGAGAGAGACAAAAAATGAGAAGAGCTATTTATTTGCTGTTTACGGGGGGCCTGCTGCTGAGCCTGGGGAGCACCAACGCTTTTGGCCAGGCCACCGCCAGCGCAACTATCCAAGGCACGATCACCGACAAATCGGGAGCGGTCGTGAGCGGCGCTGAAGTTGTGGCAAAGAACAAAGCCACGGACATCACGCGAACGACGTCCAGCGATGAGACTGGTTCTTACCGGTTTGAGCTGTTGCCCGCAGGCACTTATACGGTGACCGTTACGAAGACAGGATTTGGCCCCGTCGCGCAGACCATCGAAATCCTGGTGGGCCAGACGGCTACCGTCAATGCCGAATTGAACCCAGGCGCCGAGAGTGAACTCATCGAGGTGACCAGCGAAGCTCCGGTAGTCGATCTAGCGAAAACGGATGTGAGCCAAAACATCACGCCAAAAGAAGTGGAAGAGCTTCCCATGGTTGGACGCGACGTGGCTAACCTCGCGTATTTGGCGCCGGGCGTGAAAGCCACGGACTCCTACGACCCCACGAAGAACCGCTACGCGATTCTTTCCGTAAATGGAGACGGTGGTCGCAACGTGAATGTGACCGTCAACGGCGTGGACAACAAGGACAACACCGTAGGCGGTCCTGTGATGCAGCTTCCCTTGGAAGCGGTGCAGGAATTCCAGATCAGCACACAACGCTTCTCTGCAGTAAACGGGCGCTCCGAAGGCGCGGCCATCAACATGATCACCAAGTCGGGCACGAACCTCTACCACGGTTCGATCTTCGGGTACTTCCGTGACACCAATCTGAACACCGACGAGAAAGATCCCACTGGCACCGGACCAACGCCAGCTCACCCAGACGGTACGATTTCCACTCACCCGGACTATTCGCGCCAGCAGTTCGGGGGTTCCATCGGCGGGCCTTTCCGCAAGGACAAACTTTTCGGCTTCGCTGCCATTGAGCGGGAGCGTGAACACCAAGCTCAGACCGTAGACGCGACCTCTTTGAATGAACTCACACTCGCAAAGGCGCACGGTTTCGCAGACCAACCCGCGGCGACCATTCCCCGCCCGTTCTTTGAATGGCGCTACAACGGGCGACTCGATTGGGTGATCAACAGCAAGAACAGCGCTTACCTTAGCTACACCTCGCAGGTCAACGACAGCCTCAATGATCAGTCGGATGCCACCATGGACCTTACCGAAGGCAACTTCACGAGGAACCATCTCATCGTGGGCAACTTTACCTTGAACTCGAATCTATCCAATACCACCATTAACCAGTTCACGCTGGGCTACCAGTATTGGAACAACCTCATTGACAGTACCCTCCGTGCTCCTAACGTCATATTCCCAAACGCTTCGTTCGGCACCAATACCAATGTTCCTCAACAGTCCTTCCAGAAGAAATGGCAATTCAAAGATGACCTCTCAAAGAGCGCCGGGCGTCATACCTTTCAGGCGGGCGTGGACTTCATTCACAACCCCGTCGAGGGCGGCTTTTTTGAGTTCAATCCCACGCTTCTGATTCGCTTTGGAGCCAACCCCAGCGCGATCTTGGGCAATCCTTCACAGTATCCACAAGGATTCGCTACTCCAGGCTTGGTTACGGAAATGTCCATCGCCAACGGCAACCCGTACTTCCTTGTGGCCACCAAGCAGCTCGGTTTCTACGGACAGGACAATTGGAAAGTCAACAACCGCCTGACTCTAAACCTTGGTCTTCGTTGGGACAAGGATTTCAACATGATCGGTGGGGCAGATATCAAGAACAGCCGCACGTACCAGGAGTTGGTGGCGCTCAACAGCCCGATCTCCAATCCTTTCGTCAGCAAGATTGCCAAAGACGATAACAAGGACTTCAGCCCGCGCGTGGGCCTTGCCTACGATTTGACGGGCCGCGGCAAGCACGTGGTGCGAGGCGGATACGGCCTCTATTTCGGCAATGTGTTCCAAAACATCCCGCTGTTCATGGAGCAGCAGGCGAACCCCACGATCTTTCAGACTTTGTTCGACATCACAGACCCTGTCAAAGACACGGTACCGGGAACAAACATACCGCTGGGCCAATGGCGTTATGGCGTCGACCCTATGCCCACGATTGCGGCTCCGTCCTCGCAGCTCAACCCCGGTAGCATAGGCCGCCTGATGGACCCCAACTATCGGAACCCAGTGACGGAAGAATTCAATGGCGGCTATAGCTGGGCGCTAAATTCAAATACCGCATTTGAGGCGGAATATACGCACGTGCTCGGCTTGCACGGGAACAAGACCATCAACATCGATCAGAAAGTGCCGGTGAATGGAGCCTGCTGCACTCGACCGCTTGATGCGGCGTTTGCTGCCTCGAACCCGCCGCTGCCAGAACTTGGGACCGTTCGCGTCGATGAGTCCATTAACCGCGAGCATTACGACGGAGTGAATTTCAGCCTCCGCCAGCGCATGAGCCATCGCATCCAGTTCGCTGCGAACTATACGTTGGCATGGGCGTATTCCTACGACGGTGGCGGCGGTTCCTACCGAAACTACCCCAGGCTCTCGACGAATCCGTTTGCCAGCTACGAGTGGGGTCCGTCTCCCAACGATGAGCGGCACCACGTGACTGTGAGCGGCATCGTCGACTTGCCCAAGGGCTTTCAGCTCTCGCCAATCCTGCAGTTTGGTTCCGCGCGCCCCTACAACCTAACAAATTCTTACAATACCTTGAACACCGGAGGAGGGACGGGAACGGCTGTCCTCGTCCCGACCGGAAATATCACTGATTATCTCTATGGGACGAACTACATTGCGGCATTCGTTCCGACATATTGCACTGCCCATCCAGGGACGACGTGTCAGGCAGATGGAATGGCACAAGCTCAGCGGAATCTTCAGAACTGCTTTTACGGAACGTGCGCAACGCAGTTGGGGATCCCTCTGTCGCCATTGACCATCTCCAAATACGATCCGCTCCGTGGCGATCCGTTCTTTGAGCTCGATATGCGTTTGGCAAAAAACATTAAGTTCGGCGACCGTATGAACTTGCAATTGCTCGCCCAAGCGTTCAACCTGACGAATCAAGCAAACTACGGCAACAACTTTGGCGTCGGTGGCGCCGCTAATATTGCCGATCCCACGCACTTCGGCCATCCGCAAGGCTTCATCAACCCGGCCAGCACCATCATTCCGCACGCGCTGTGGGGTGAATTGGGAGCGCGGTTCACCTTCTAGCAGACTCAGGGACGCAGGCTTCATTAACAGAGGGCTGGCCTTTGCGGAGCCAGCCCTCTTTCTTTTGTGTCGTCGTTGGGCGCAGGGACTGATTGAAAAGTTTTGATTTGGCAATAGTGCCGCTTTCGCTAATTGTCTTGGGCTGGAAAATGGAGGATGCTGGTGCGCGTGAACGACGAGGCGAAAGCAGAGCCTCGGTGGGTGGATCCGCATGCACTGGTGGATGTTGATTCCGATTGCGGCGGTGATTGTCATTTCCCTCTGTGGATTGTTCCGCTGGGCCTCAGGTGCTGCCGAGATCGATGTGGAGAACGCCAGAGAGCGTTTTCGCGAAGAGGAAGATTGGCGTGGGCTGCACCGCTCGGGCATTGACGTCGCCCCGCACCGTCAGCGGTGACGAGTCACCCGCTCTTTACCCCCCGGTTTCGGCGTGAACTCTCGCAAAGGAACGATTCCATAACCATTGTAGAATCAGTCGGTTAGATCGGGCCGGGCCCTGGGATCTCTTGGTTATCCTATGCGTTAACTGTTCCTTGGGAATGCATCGAATGTACTATTGGTGTCTCCCAATTTCTTTTTCAAACTTGCCATAGGCCAAATCCCCGTTTCGGGACACCGCAGGAGGGTGCGATGGGTAAGTTTTCTCGGACTTGGCAACTGGTGAAGCAGAGCTTTGTCATTCTGCGCTCCGACAAGCAGTTGATGCTCTTTCCCATCCTTTCGGCGATCAGTTGCCTGATTGTGACGGCGATCATCGCCACGGGCGGAACGCTGCTCATGATGCCTTCAATTACAACGGCAGCCGCCAATGGCGAACGGTTTCAACCGAACCATTCGCCGATGTTCCTGCTTGGCATGTTCACCATGTACGTGGCCAACTATTTCATCATCGTGTTCTTCAACGTTGCGCTGGTGGGCGTGGCCAACAGCCGCCTGATGGGCGGCAATTGGACGTTCCGCGACGGCATCGAGCTGGCCTGGGCGCGCAAAGGGACCATTTTGCAATGGGCGTTCGTTGCGGCCACGGTGGGCATGATCCTGCGAAC
>QHYL01000447.1 GCA_003224105.1 Acidobacteriota bacterium
GATTTGGCCCACCTTTGATACTTTCATTTGGCCCACCCTAAGGCCGTGATTTTGCTCTTCTTCCGGGGGTTTTCTTTCCGTGGCCCCGGAGGGAGCGGAGTCCTGCGGTCCGGTTTTCAGGACCGCGTTTGGGACGGAGCGGACGCCGGGGCCACGGAATCGCGCGGTACGACGCCCGACCCGGCCCGCTCACGAAGCTTTTTTCTTTTGCCTTCCTTCCACCGTGCGCCGGAAGCGATACGACTCCGTGCCGGTTTCGATGATGTGCGCGCGGTCGGTGACGCGGTCCAGCAGCGCCTTGCACAACCGCGGATTCGGAAACACTTGCGTCCACTCCGAGAACGGCAAGTTGGTGGTCACGATCAGCGTGGCCCGTTCGGCGCGTTCCGCGATCACTTGGAACAAAAACTCCGCGCCGATCTCCGCCAGCGGCACGTAACCCACTTCATCCAGCGCGATCACGTCGTAACGCATCCAGCGCGCCAGCACGCGCCGCACTCCGTGGTGCTGGCCGGCTTCCACCAACTCGTTCACCAGGTTCGCCGCGGTTGTAAAACGCACCCTGCGTTTCTGGCGGCATGCTGCCACGCACAGCCCCGACGCCAGATGCGTCTTGCCCGTGCCGCACTCGCCGATCAACACCACCGGCTCGGCTCGTGTAATGTATCCGCCTTCGGCAAGTTCGCGAATCTTCGCCGCTGGTATCTGCGGCGCCCGCGCGAAGTCGAATTCCTCCAGCGTCTTCATCCGCGGCAGCTTGGCATCGTGCAGCCGGTGCGCGATGGCGTGCCGGTCGCGCTCTTCACTCTCCATCGCCAGCAGCGCTTCCAAATAACCGATGTGGCCGCGATTTTCTTTCACCGCCTGTTCCGCCAGACGCACAAAGTTCGCGCCCACCACCGGCACCTTCACGGCCTTGCAATACTGCCGCACCGATGCGTGCTCCAGAGCTTGCGCCTGCTGGCTCATGGCGTCACCGCCTCGCCGCCACTTCCAGAACCGCTCCCGAGCAACTGATCGTAATCGTTCAGCACCGGCAGCGGCCGTTCGTAACGTTGCAACAAACCAATCTCCGGAAGCGCGCGCTCACCATGGGTCAGCGTTCCAGCCACCAGCAGATGCCGCACCGCCGCCGCATCCGTGCAGCCCAGCGCCAACGCTTGCGCAATCCCTTTTCGCAACGCTTCCCAGCCGTGCTGCGGGCCCATCCGCAGCAGCTCGATCATCTCGCGCGTGCCTTCCTGCTTCCCGTGCCGCTCGCGCAGACTCTGCCACAGCCGGTCGAAACTCTCCGGCCAAAGCCCGCGCCCGCGCCACTGCTGCAAGGGTGTCGATCCCGCCAGCGCGCCCGGTTTTCTCTCCAGCACATCCAGGTAGTGCTCCAGATCCAGCACCGCTTGATAGCGGTCGAAGCTGCGTTCGTGCCGCGCCACGCAGCGCCGTTCATGCCACACCTCCACATAAGCAGGCAACAGCCGCGCCTGCGTCTTCGTTCCCGCGCACAGCGGAACCGAGTAGCGATTGGTCCGCACCTTCACGCAGCCTTGACCATCGACCACCGGAAAACTGGTCTCCGCCAGCTCGAAGCCTTCACTCGCCAGCGGCAGCAGATGTTCGCGCTCGATGCGCATCGCCTCGCCCACCGAGAGCGGCTTCCCGTGAATCCGCCGCTGTTCCTCCTGCTGACAGCACGTGCGCAAATACTCGTTCAAAGCGGCCAGATCTTTTACTTTCGGCACCGGCACCAGGTGGTTCCGCCGGAAATAACCCACTTCACCTTCTACGCCGCCCTTTTCGTTGCCGCGTGCCGGGTTGCAAAACTCCGTCTGGAATCCCCAGTGCGAGCGAAAAGCGATTAGCCGATCGGTTTCTTCCCGCTGATGCCCGCGCAAAATCTTTTTCACCGCACTCTTCAGGTTGTCGTAGCGCAGCCGCCGGAATACTCCGCCAAAATAGTGGAAGGCGCGCTCGTGCGCTTCCAGAAACGCCTGCTGCGTGGCGTGAAAATACGCAGTGTGAAACGCCCCGCCGCCCGCCATGCTGCGCATCGTTAAAAAATACGCGGTCTCGCGGCCCTCGTCGAACTGCACCGCGGCTTCGTACCAATCCACCTGCGCCTCGACGCCCCAGTCGTAACTCTGCGGCACAAACGTCTCTCGCGCTGCCACGCCCAGCTCCTGCTTGCGCCGTCGCACGTATCGCCGCACCGTCGCTTCCGCCACGCACGCCTCGGGTTGTTCCTGGCGAATCCGCAACCAGATGCGGTGCGCCGTGTGCCGCTGCTTGCGCGGCGCTTCCCGATCACCCTGCAAAATCCCGTCAATGAACTCGCGCACCGGCCCCAGCTTCGGGCTGTTCCGCGCTGGTGTCTTGCGCTCCGGCGGTATCGCGCTGGCCAACGCCTGCCGCACCATTCGCCGATGGGTGTTCAACTTCTTCGCCACTCCCTGGATCGTGCCCACTCCAAACCGGTACTCCCGACGTATCTCCTCGAACAGTTCCACTTTGCGTCTCCTGTCCATCGGCCCCCCGTCGTTCCTGCTGACAGGTTAGGCCGTCCATGATGTACAGGGTGGGCCGAATCAAATGCGCGAAATGGGCCAACTCAGAGTAGCGAAATCACGAATACATCCGCACCGAGGTTCGGTCAGGACCGTCTCTCGGAAAAAATGTACTGGTACCAATATTTTTCCTCACGTTTTTCATTTTCGGGGCCTCTGAGTAAGTAGGGGGAAGTTGTTGCCGATTCTACTTTGGCTTGGTGGAGCCGTCCCACTTCGGTCAGCCACTGAGCGTTATTGCTTGCACCTGGGTTCGGCGCCGGCCCCTAGACAAAATATGTCCATTTCTTGCGCCTCGCCGTTCACCTAGGCCGGGTCAAAAGCAAACGAACAGGGCTGTCCAGCATGTGTTCCCGTCACCTTGGGCCAGATTTTTCGAAAAAGCCGGTGCGATTTTGCCAAAACAGGGCCTCTGTATAGGTAGGGGAGTTTTCAGGTCGAATCCTGCGAGGCCAAGGTCGCCACTGGGCTGCGGGGACCTGGCTAACAACCTTAAAGGAGGGATTATCGTGTCGCGAGGCTACGACGGACCTGAAATTGATGATTTTCGCAATGCAGGCCGGGAGCGTGAACGTGCCAATTCTAGTCGTGATCGGAGCCGAGGAAGTGGCACCGATTGGCATACTCGAGCGAGCGTAAGGCTAAAGCTCCAGAAGGTCCGCGAGGCAGAATCCAGCTCCGACCACTCCATTGCTCAGAACCGCGACCGCCAACAGGACAGTCCCCCAGCCATCTCCCGTGAGTGCCGGCAGGAAGAGACTCTTAAGGAGCGTGACCGCTCGCAATACACGGATCGCGACCGAACCTATGCCCTTCGACGCTCTGAAATCCACACGCTCACGGAAGTGGGCAAGTTCCGCGTCGTAGGCGTCGACGATCTCGCAACCCTTGCGTACAACGGCGACCGAGAGCGAATGCAGAGTGACCTTCGGAACCTCACGCGCCAGGGGCTTATCGAGCAGCGAAGAACTACTCCCCTTAAGAAGGAATCGTGCCGAGTTCTCACACTCACCGATCAAGGGCAACGCCTGATTCGCCGACATGGTTTCGTGCCAGACGACCAAGCCATCTACTCCGGCCTAGTGAAGCCCAAGGAAGCAGAGCACGACACCGATCTCTACCGCATGTATCACAAAGCCGCCGATGAGATCGAACGCAAGGGTGGCAAGGTCCTCGGCGTTCAGTTGGATTACGAATTGAAGGAAAAGCTCTACCAAAGACTTGGCCGCGCTCAAGCACGAGGCCACGGAGAAACCCAGAGACTCAAGGAGACTTTCGCGAGCGACCTACAGCTTCCTGTGGTCCGCGGCAAGGTCAGTTTTCCCGATTTGCGGATCGAGTACGCCACTCAAGAAAACGAAATTGCGCGTCTTGATTTGGAACTCGCCACAAGGCACTACCACGCCGGGCATCTGGCGGAAAAAGCACGCGCCGGCTTTCAGCTCTACGCGCGATCCAAAGACGCGGCAGGCCTTCGCCGCGTGCGCGATGAACACGAAATCACAGCTGCGATTCTGAGTCTTTGAACCATGACACTTTCCGGATCTAGTTTCGAGAACCTCCGCAGCCTTGGCTACACCGAGGACGAAGCCCGTTTCCTCTATATCGTCGCGACGCATTCCAGTTATTTCTCAACGCGCCAGTACTTGCAATTCACCGGTGCCAAGAGCGGCGAGAAGAGCATGGCCTTCACGCAGAAACTGCTCGGGAAGGGTCATGCAACAGCAAAGCTGCTCCTGCGCAACGGACGTATTTATCACCTCCACTCCCGTCTAATTTATCGAGCTGTTGGTCGAGAGAATCTTCGCAATCGCCGCGAACATTCCGTTGAGTACATCCGCACCAAGCTCGCGATTCTGGACTTCGTCCTTGCGCATCTCGACTGCCGCTACTTCGAAACGGAAGCCGAGAAGGTGGACTATTTTTGCACCAAGCTCGGCATTAGCAGGGGGATTCTGCCTGCCAAACGCTACTCGGGAGCGATTCGCCACAAGACGACTGACCGATATTTCGTTGACAAGTTTCCCCTCTTCTTTGCTCCCGAATCTTCTCTCTCCCCTGTGGTCACCTTCAGTTTTGTCGATCCCGGCCTAATGACGCTCGCCAGTTTCGAAACTCATCTTCTGGCTTACGCCACCCTGTTCTCCGCGTTGCCTTTGCTCAGTTTTGTGTACATCGCCACGCGCTCCACTCACTTTGAATCCGCCCGGAAACTGTTCCTCACTATCACGCAACGGGCTCCAAACATTGATCCCGGCGAGCAAGTCCTCCGCTATTTCACCCTGCGCAAGCTTTGGGAAGCCAAACAATACGGCAAGTTGAACGATGACGACCTCGAGTTTCTCAACCGCGCAACCAAGCAATTTAACGACGCCCTGACCGACATTCGTTATTGCCAATGGGTGCAAGGACGCGCCTCCTCCGACACAATCCAAGCGGAGTTTCGCGACCTCGCGCCCAAGCAGGAAGTCTGTTTCAGCACCGAACTCGTCGACGGTCAGACCGCCCTTTTTCAGCCCAGCGTTGCACGCAAGTCTCACGGACCGGACTGACGAAGGTGACGCAGCCATTGCAAGGGACTTTCGGCGCAGGTTTCGAACCAGCTTTCGGAGCGGAAGAGCGACAAGCGCAAGAGAAATAACCAGATGCGTAAACCGAAGGGAACGGATTTGCACGCGGGCAAAACACTAAGATGGGCGGGAGCGACCCCATTCTGGACGGCCTTCAGCCGCCCAAAATTCTTGGGGTCGCTCCCACCCATCACGCCAGGAAGCGTGATCGTGTTTTGCCCGCGTGCATACAAAGACGTAACCGACCGTGAATGCGTAGAAGAAACGATCTGAAATAAAGAAAGGAGAAAGTCTCGATGGCAGTGCTGAAAGCACTACCCAAACAACCTAAAACCACAGTTGTTCAATTAAGGCTCGATGATGAGGCAAAGATGAAGCTAGCGAAGTACGCTGAGTTTCTCGATTGCTCTCCGTCCTACGTCGTGACAGAAGCCCTGAAACTCGTCTATCGCAAAGACAAAGACTTCCAGTCCTGGCTCTCAGGCCAACACACAAAGAATCCCCAACCCAATTCGAAGGGAGACGTTTTCCAACTGGAATTGAAATAGAAACCATGCACGGCCGCCTCCAATTCGGTATGCGTGAGAACCCAGCGTCCGACCGACGACATGGCTCACGCCTCGCTGTAAGCACTGAGTTAAGCTCGCATTGCATCAAAGAGGAGAATCCCGAACGACAAAGCGGCGGCGCGCTTGCTGACCGAGTACGCGCTGATGCCCATTCTTCCGCACACGCCGGCCAAAACGAGGTGACCACAGCGGGAATAAAAGTCGGACCAGCTTCGTCGGAACAGGCGTTTGGATACGGACACTCTGTTGTTGAACGTCCGCTAACGTGCGAAGAGGCTGCGGGACTTATCAGGGTTCACCCAAAAACCGTTAAGCGCATGGCTCGCAGCGGAGAACTGCCCGGTCACTTCCGCTTTGGTCGTTGGTTCTTCTACGCATCCGAGCTGGACTGCTGGATGCGGACAGAGTTACATTCGTCACGTCACTCGCGCCGCTAGAACAAAAGAGGAGAATCTCCGATGTTCAAGCGAGCGCGATATCAGTTCGGGTATTTACGTCGTAAACCCCGCAAGCGTGGGCCTGACGTTTGGGTTTGGGAGCGCAATTCTTCTGGACCAGGCGGCAAGCGCAAGAGGGAAGCAGTGATTGTCGGCAACGTTGAGAAATATCCCACGGAAGCGAAAGCGTGGCTGGCGGCGGAGTCATTCCGCCTGGCGGTCAACTCCGAACCACAACGTGAAGACGTGTTGTTCGGCGTTCTTACTGACCGCTATATGCGGGAAAAACTTCCCCGTCGTCACTCCACGTCTCGCACCAAAGAGCAAGGGGCATGTGCGCAGCATCATGCACATTCTATTCAACTGGGCGATGAAATGGGAATATATCGATATCGACAGGATGAATCCCATCAGCCTCGTCAGGGTAGAAGGTTCATCGAAACGGTTGAGACAGCCGAGAATCCTTTCTGTGAAGGAGTTTCGGTTGCTTCTGGACCATCTTCAAGAGCCAATCAGAACAATGTGCATAGTTGCGGCATGCCTTGGCTTGCGGGCGAGCGAGCTTGTGGGCTTGCAATGGGGCGACTTTGACTGGAAGAACCAGGAAGTTCACATCCAACGGGGAGTGGTCATAGGCCGGGTAGATGAAGTCAAGACTACGAACTCAAACAGGAGACTGCCGGTGCATCGTAATCTCGCAGATCTTTTGCTCGAGTACAAGGCTGAGACTGCTCCCGAAGCAAGCAAGGAAGATTGGTTGTTCCCGAGTCCGTATGGAACTGGGCGTCCGCGTTGGCCATGGACGATTCAACGCGATCACCTGCTTCCTGCCGGATTGCGTGCGGGCCTAGGCCCATTAGGTTGGCACAGCTTTCGGCACTCGTACTCCACGTTGCTCCGTTCGTTACAGGTGGACTTAAAGGTTCAGCAAGAACTTCTCCGTCACTCGGATATTCGCACGACGATGAACATTTACACGCAAGCGGTGCCCGACGCGATGCGAGAGGCCAACAGCAAGGTCGTTGAAATGGTTCTTCCCATGCGAAAAGTGGGATGAGAAAACGGGGCGGCAAAAGGGCGGCAATAAGAGTTCCGAAGGATTCTAAGTCCTTCCAACTCAGTCCAAGAGCTTCCTCGTAAGTATTTGTAGTATCAGTGAAAAGTAACTTCGACTCCCACACGCTTCCGCCAACGGATTTGTTGTGAGGTACTTACAGCCCATTTCCCATGCCAATTGGTATATTTGTACCGTTGGAGCATGTTCGCCTGTGTTTATGCGGGCCTTCGCGCTTTCCGACGCGATCTTTCCAATAGAGCGATTGGTGATTCGTTCCATGGATTCCTGCTGAGAATCTGGAATGACGTGGGCGTAGACTCGAAGGGTTGTCCGAACATCTGCATGGCGCATTTGCGTTTGTAGCACGGTTATCGGCTCGGTCTCGGCCAGCTCCGTAGCTAAGCCGCGCCGAAATGTGTGGAGTCGCGCATTACGTTCCGGGGTTTCTAGCTTCCGCAGAACAGGTTTGAGCCCATACTTCACCACGTTGTCTCGCCAGCGCGGAAGCGTGCCTTTGCGATTCGGAAATAGGAATTGCTTCTCGTTGTCTTTCCAATGGCGCTGAAGATAGTCGCGTAACATCGCCGCCAAGGTGGATGCCATTGGAAGCAGAGCAACGGACTTCTTCGTTTTGGGTTCGCGGATCATCCGCGTATTGTCATCTGCCGATTTGCTGACGCGGATGGTTTTTCGGCGGGAATCCAGGTCGGCCACGGTTAGGGCAAATGGCTCGCCCGCTCTAAGCCCGGTTGTGGCTGGAATGGCGAACATCGTTTTGTAGGGTTCTTCTGCGGCGGCGATGATCCTGCTGGCCTCGTCGCTTATGAAGTACGGGCGCTCAGACGGCTCGTCATTTCTCAGAGTCAAATAGCGAAAGAAAACATCCACAGTGCGGATGCTACATTTCTTCGCGTATCTGAGAATTGCGAAGACGGTCCCCAAGACGTTTATGACGGTATTAGGTGCCACCAACTGCTGCAATTCGGTAGCGCACTGCTGCATGCCGGGAACGTCGAGCGAGCCTGGAGGAGCCTCGCCAAATCTAGGGAGGATGTGAGTTCGCGGATAGCTCTTACGTTGTCTAACCGTTGTCAGGCATTGCGGAATCGCAAGAAATTTGGAGGTAGCGTCAGAACTCCGCTGATGCGTCAGACGCAAGTGGGATTGCCACAGTCGAACCTCCGCCGAACATATCTTCGAATTCCTCACCCGCCTCCTCACCCTCGTCCCCAAAGGCCGGGCTCTCCTCGCCGGGCATTCGTCCTCTACGAACATGCTCCTTGCCTCCGCGACCGCGCTTCGGCCCTCGGGCCGCATACGCTATGATTTAGCGCTGCACTCAGAGAGGCCTGATGCCATTAGGATCCCTACTCGCCGACAAAATTCCGCGCAGGCGATGGAGCATCGCACTCCTTCTTGGCATCGGAGTTCTGGTCAACTATTTCGACCGCGTGAATCTTTCGGTCTCCCGCGACGCCCTCGAGACAACCTTCGGAATTTCGGAAATCACCTTTGGCTGGCTCTCTGGCGCCTACAACTGGACTTATATGCTGCTCCAGTTGCCCTCCGGCCTGTTGCTCGACCGCTTCGGCGTCCGCCGTGTTGGCATCATTTCCACGGTGATCTGGAGTGTGGCTTCCTTCGCCACGGCGATCTCCACCGGCGTTGCCGCTTTATTCGGGTCGCGCTTCTTGCTCGGAATCGGCGAAGCTCCGACCTTTCCTGGCAATTCCAAAGCCATCGGCTACTGGTTTCCCAAACACGAGCGCAGCCTTGCCACTGCCATGTTCGATTCCGCGGCGAAATTTTCTTCGGCCATCGGAATTCCGTTGCTTGGCATTTTGCTTTTTTGTTTCGGTTGGCGCTTGAATTTCGCCGTCACCGGATTCGTCAGCCTCGCCTACTTTGCTTTGTTCTACTTTTTCTATCACAATCCCAGCGAAGACGAATCCCTCTCCGTTTCGGAGCGCGATTTCATCGCCCGCGGCGGGGCGCAGCCCGAAGATCGCGCGCGCGCCGCCAAAGGCGCCCCGCTCACTTACTTGCTGCAAAAACGTAAAGTCTGGGGTTTGTGCCTCGGCTTCGCGTCGTACAATTACACTTTCTATTTTCTTCTGACCTGGCTTCCGTCTTATCTTTCCACGGCGCTCCACATCGATTTGTTGCACTCCGCCCTCTACACCAGCGTTCCATGGACTTTCGCCACGCTCACCGACTTGGCTGTGGGCGGCTGGCTCGTCGATTGGTTAATTCAGCGCGGCGCGAACTCGGTTCGCGTCCGCCAAACCGTTCTCGTCGGGGGAACCGCTTTCGGCCTGGGAATTCTTGGCGCCGCGCAAGCGCACAGCGCCGCCAGCGCATTGTTTTGGATCAGCATGTCCATCGGTGGGTTGTCCGCCGCCTCGCCGGTGGGATGGTCGATCCCCTCTTTGATTGCTCCGCGCGAAAGTGTCGGCACTCTTGGAGGAATTCTGAATCTGTGCAATCAACTTGCCGGAATCGCCGCGCCCGTTGTGACCGGATACGTCGTACAGGCCACGCATTCTTTTTCCGGAGCGTTCATCGCCGCCAGCGTTTTTTTGCTCATCGGAATCGCTGGTTATATTTTCCTTCTCGGCCGCATCGAGTCAATTCCAGAACCGGTGTGAACTGGGAGGCTCTTTCTTT